>NZ_QUDI01000109.1:0-623 GCF_003477465.1 Parabacteroides sp. AF48-14 | reverse complement strand
CACAAATTGTTTCTTCACAATATGGACATTGTCCGTAATCCTGTCTTTTGTTAGTTGTTCTGCCGATGGCGATTCTTATTCTGTTGAAGACAGCCAGGTGCCTTTGAACATTGAAGCTCCTTTCTCCGTTATTCTCAAAGCTTATTCAGAAAATCAGGATATCACTTCAAAAGGTGACGTTAAGAGCACTACACTGTATGTTTTCGACGAAAACGATGATTTCTACAAACAAATCACAGTCGACAGAGATTACCTGCTCCAGGTAAAGCCGGTTGAAATCAGCTGCCCGGGATCAAAGAAGATTACTGTTGTCGCTTGGGCCGGTCTTTCTAATGACAGCGAAGAAATCAGCTACATGAACCAGGCGAATATCATCTCAGACCTGCAAGTGAGCTTAAAAAATAACAACGGTGTGGCAAACAGTCTGCCGAGCGACCTGTTCTACGGACAAGTAACTGTTTACCGTTCAGCGACAAAGGCTGCTGCACAGGAATTAAAAATCGAACGCAAGGTCTCTTCCATGTCTATCCTGACAAAAGGTGTTTTCAAAGTTTTCGATTCGAAAGAAGGAAATTACTACTACAAAATAAAAAGAACGAAAAGTTCTTTCAATTGCAATGGAG
>NZ_QUDI01000108.1:0-634 GCF_003477465.1 Parabacteroides sp. AF48-14 | reverse complement strand
GAGTTGGCAAATGCGCAAGCAATGACATATGAAGAAACATGTGCCAAACTCAAAGAGTATTACGATGGCTATCACTTTGCAGAAAACACAATAGGTATCTACAATCCGTTCAGCCTGCTCAATACATTCAAATATAATAAGTTCAGCAACTATTGGTTTGAGACAGGCACACCCACCTATTTGGTAGAACTGTTAAAACGGAGCCATTACAATCTGGAGCGCATGGCTAATGAAGAGACCAGTGCAGATGTATTAAACAGTATTTATGCAGATTCATCGAATCCCATTCCTGTCATTTACCAGAGCGGATATCTGACGATCAAAAGTTATGACGAAAGATTTGGCATATACCAATTAGGTTTCCCTAACTTAGAGGTAGAAGAAGGCTTTGTACGATACCTGATGCCCTTCTATACAAATGTCAATAAAATAGAGTCTCCTTTCGAAATTCAAAATTTTGTCCGTGAAATAGAATTAGGCCAGCCAGATGCTTTTTTGCGTCGTCTGCAAAGTTTCTTTGCCGATACGCCTTATGAACTGGTCCGCCAATTGGAGCTGCATTACCAGAATGTACTTTTCATTGTCTTCAAATTAGTCGGCCTTTATACCCAAGTAGAGTACCACACCAATATGG
>NZ_QUDI01000107.1:0-645 GCF_003477465.1 Parabacteroides sp. AF48-14 | reverse complement strand
TGACATACTGAAAACAACAGTGAAACGTTTGGTTACAGCTGTTGTCAAGTTGTGATTTGCTTTCAATCTATTATCTTTGACATACTGAAAACAACATTGCCTGGCCGTGACAATGGTTCGACTGGTTGTGATTTGCTTTCAATCTATTATCTTTGACATACTGAAAACAACTCTGATTGTGTAGGGTCACCGTACGTAACCGTTGTGATTTGCTTTCAATCTATTATCTTTGACATACTGAAAACAACAGCCGATCTTAGTACCTGTCCCGGTCACACGTTGTGATTTGCTTTCAATCTATTATCTTTGACATACTGAAAACAACCTGGTGGAAATGAAGAGCTGGATGCAGCTGTTGTGATTTGCTTTCAATCTATTATCTTTGACATACTGAAAACAACCTGAAGAAATGTATAACACTGGAGAGATCGGTTGTGATTTGCTTTCAATCTATTATCTTTGACATACTGAAAACAACGATTGTGGGCGCGATTATTGTCGAGAATAAGTTGTGATTTGCTTTCAATCTATTATCTTTGACATACTGAAAACAACCCTTTCGGCAAATATCACGAATTGTTTTATGTTGTGATTTGCTTTCAATCTATTATCTTTGACATACTGAAAACAACACGAAAAGGCAGA
>NZ_QUDI01000106.1:0-656 GCF_003477465.1 Parabacteroides sp. AF48-14 | reverse complement strand
AAATACTGAATCAAATGAGAATATTAGTAGCATGTGAATATAGCGGAGTTGTTAGAGATGCTTTCTCAGAATTAGGGTGGGACGCTTGGTCTTGCGATTTGCTACCAACAGAATCTGAGAAAACGAAAAAAGAAGGTAAGCACATAAGGGCTGATGTTAGATTGTTGCTTCATGATGATTGGGATTTAATGATTTGTCATCCTCCATGTACCTATCTCACTATAGCGGGTAACAGACACATTCCTGGGAACCCAGATAGATGGAAGAATCAATATAATGCTCTCATGTTTGCGTGGGATTTGTTTGATGCTGATATACCCCACATTGCTTTGGAAAATCCGGTGGGAGTATTATCTACATATATCAGAAAGCCAGACCAAATAATACAGCCTTTTGAATATGGACATCCAGAAAGCAAAAAGACCTGCTTATGGTTAAAAGGATTACCTAAATTGAAACCAACAGACATTTTGCCTCTCCCTAAATGTGGCCATTGGAATAATCAAACCAAAGAAGGACAAAACAAAGTGATGCATAATGGAAAATGGCTTGCCTTTAATGATCCTTTAACTGCTCACATAAGAAGTAGAACCTACGATGGCATTGCTACTGCAATGGCCGAACAATGGACAGAGTATTTAATTAACATCTAACAA
>NZ_QUDI01000105.1:0-766 GCF_003477465.1 Parabacteroides sp. AF48-14 | reverse complement strand
ATCTTTGACATACTGAAAACAACTCCCGTCCCCGGTATAACAGCTTCCATATGTTGTGATTTGCTTTCAATCTATTATCTTTGACATACTGAAAACAACCGTCGGAAGCTGAATTGGCTCAAATCGACGGTTGTGATTTGCTTTCAATCTATTATCTTTGACATACTGAAAACAACGAATCGAGATTTAGAAGTATTAGAAGCGAGTTGTGATTTGCTTTCAATCTATTATCTTTGACATACTGAAAACAACTTTCGTTCTTCTGGAACTTTGCCCCCCTTTTGTTGTGATTTGCTTTCAATCTATTATCTTTGACATACTGAAAACAACATATCGACAACGAGACCGTTGCGAAATTGTGTTGTGATTTGCTTTCAATCTATTATCTTTGACATACTGAAAACAACTCGGATGGCTGATAGTCTGATGAAGGATGGTTGTGATTTGCTTTCAATCTATTATCTTTGACATACTGAAAACAACCGTATCAGAATTAAAGGATATGATTGCAGGTTGTGATTTGCTTTCAATCTATTATCTTTGACATACTGAAAACAACTATTGCCGCAGTTGATGCTCTCGAGACAGCGTTGTGATTTGCTTTCAATCTATTATCTTTGACATACTGAAAACAACAATGTCTTTAGCAGATACTTTTAGAATGCGTTGTGATTTGCTTTCAATCTATTATCTTTGACATACTGAAAACAACATTGTGATTTGCTTTCAATCTATTATCTTTGACATACTGAAAACAACATTTCAA
>NZ_QUDI01000104.1:0-964 GCF_003477465.1 Parabacteroides sp. AF48-14 | reverse complement strand
TGGAATAGAATCTCCGCCCTTTGTCTCTGACGGGGAGTCCATTTATCCTCATTTTTAAATAACAAATACCGACTCCTTACAAGCAGTTGACGATGAGTGTCCCCATTTTCTAAGACTTGGGACACATAGGATATATTATTCTCTTTAGCCAGGGCCATTTCTTTGTTTTCTTGTTCAATAGCCTGCCAACGAAGGGCAATCCTCATATCTTGCAATGCATCACAGGCTAACTTTTGGACATGGAAACGGTCGGTAACCTGTGAGGCCTTGGTAAAACAACGATCTACTATCATACCCATATTTGCAGCCATATCCAATGTGACTTCCTTTACCTTATGCCGTAGCCGGTCTTTTATTCTTAACAGAACCTCCGTAACGTCTTCGGCTTTTGTGCCCCTGACCATCGCAACGATTGCTCCTTTACGACCCTTTGCCTCCTTATTGGTAACAATCGTATAAAGCTCACCATCACTCAATGAAGTTTCATCTATACTTAGATAAGGGCCCATATTTTCCTCGAACAGTAACCATTTATCCGCATGTGGGCGGTCTTCCCATTCATAAAATCCGGACAAATTCAAACGGTACCATTCCTCTAAACGTTGACCATCCAAACCATAGAACTTAGCTAATACCGTGCTACTGACTGGAGTATTATCCAGGTGTTCCTTTTAAAAAAGAGGCAAACTCTTCTGTTAGACGAGTGCCTTTTGCCACAACTTCCCAAGCCCGCATGTAAGGATTGCCGGTATCCAGGTCAACCCAACGGCGACGGCGAACGTGAAGGATTAGACTTTTTCCACGCAATGGAAAGTCATGGATAGAGGCAGGAGGATAAAATCCTTTGGATTGAAGATGTTTTCCACTTCGTTCTTCCTCGGATAAGTCCTTCTCATCTAAGTATATTAATATGGCTGTTGCTGTGCGATCGGCATGGGTTACTTCAAAGTAAGTCAATATGCCT
>NZ_QUDI01000103.1:0-988 GCF_003477465.1 Parabacteroides sp. AF48-14 | reverse complement strand
GACCGTGCTAATGTGTAGTGCACTCGGCACCTCGCGAAGATTAGGACGGTCGTAATGGCGATTATGACCGTCCTAATTGGAAAGAGGACCGTTTTCATGGCAAAAAAGCCCCTTAATTTCCTTGCGATATTCGGAACGCCGTCCGTTTTGTTTTCAAATATTCGATTCTCCGGGAGTTAAGGTTTTTCACTTTGTCGGCTTATCCGGCATTCGGCAATCAAAAAGAACGCTTTTTGGAATTGCCCCGGCACCTCATTTCTCCCGTTGTCAGAAATAAGGTCCAATACCGTACAAATAGTCAATCCAAAACGGATCAACTTTTCAGGTGAAATAGAAAAACGGCTGAAAAGGGGGTTATTGTATAATTTGACTATTTCTTTTCCCCTCTTTTTGGGGTCCCTCTGCCTCACGATCCCGTACCGACAGATAGGAAGCGGAGTCATGCCTTCATCTCTTTATCTCGTACATTATATAGTAATAGAAACCGCCTTGTTTTCATGTCTTCCAGGCCTTGAAAAAAAGTTTTCCCCTTAACTCGCAGCATACCAGCGCATCCCGCAAGCCTGTTGCATTCCGATGAAAAAATAGTTGCAAAAAGATTTGGAAGTTATGTTGTAGGGCAGTAATTTTGCACCCGCATTCGAGAGAGAACGGCAGTAGTCAACATGATGAACGAAGGTAGTCCGAGTAGGGGATGAGGTTAGCGATGCTAAGCAAAATTCCAACCGCCGGAGCACTTCAGAAAAAACTTTTCAAATTTTCTTCCGAAACATTTGGTAGTTTAGAAAAAGTCCTTACCTTTGCAGCCGCAATCGCAAGAAAGCGACAAGTTCTTTGAAAGATTTACATATCAACAAGTAGTACAAGAGACGTATAAATATACGAAACATACCGTCAAAAACTACAATAAATAACGAGATTCTGAGCAAAGGTATATAAAAAACAATTTAACAACGAAGAGTTTGATCCTGGCTCAGGATGAACGCTA
>NZ_QUDI01000102.1:0-1165 GCF_003477465.1 Parabacteroides sp. AF48-14 | reverse complement strand
AGTCATTGTGGTTTCAGCGGCAAGAATGTGGAGTTTTTAGAGTCGAAGATCGACAGTATCTACCGGCTTTATCCGGCAGATATCATCTTGCTCCATGCCGGTCACAACCATTTTGCGGAAGAGAAACCTGTTTCTGGAATGATTGCTTCTTACAAGTCTATTATCAACAAAATACAGGCGATCAACCCGAATGTTCGTATTTTGATTGCCCAAGTAATCCCCAGTGGTAAATTGCCCAAGTATTCTTATATTCCGGAGTTGAATGAGAAGATAGCGGAAATGGTTTCCGAATTGCATTCGGACCATATCTGTTTAGTAAACCAGGCTGAAGGATTTGATTGGAAGAAATATACGATTTACGATAAAGTTCATCCGAATAAAGAGGGGGCAGAGAAGATGGCTACTGTCTGGTTTAATGCTCTAAAGAAAGTGTTGGCTCCGTCTGAAATCACTTTTTCACCTGAAATAACCCGGTATAAAACATTAGAAAACGGTGATTCTTTAGCACTCCATATCTTTAAACCTCAAGATATAAAAGGCGGAGAGAAACGACCGGCTATCGTCTATTTCTTTGGGGGTGGCTGGAAATTAGGCACTCCAATCCAGTTTTATCGCGAATGTGCTTATTATGCGTCAAAGGGAATGGTTGCCATATCGGTCGATTACCGGATAGAATATCTGCATCATTCTACTCCGTTTGAGAGTTTCGAGGATGCCAAAGATGCGATATGCTGGTTGCGTAGCCATGCTTCGGATTATCAGCTTGATCCGGATAAGATTGCCGTAGCGGGCGGTTCAGCCGGAGGTCATTTGGCTGCCGCACTCGGAACGATCGGGAGCGATGGGGCTGTTCCGGCAGGTTACAGGCCGAACCTTTCCGTGTTATATTATCCGGTTATAGATATGGTTTCGCGAGGCTATGGTTTCCCGGAAATCGAAAGGGATTTTGAAAAAATTTCACCGATCCATCATGTATCGAAAGCAACTCCTTCCACTCTGATATTGCTTGGCACGAAGGATCCTATCGTATCGGTCAAAGCCGTCGAATCCTACCGGGATAAGCTTTTGCAAAATGGAGTAGATTGTGAACTTCATCTCTTTGAAGGTGCCGGACATCCGATCTTCTTATATAGAAAACCGCTTACGGATGATTATTATAAAATCC
>NZ_QUDI01000101.1:0-1175 GCF_003477465.1 Parabacteroides sp. AF48-14 | reverse complement strand
ACGGATTGTAGATACCTATTGTGTTTTCTGCAAAGTGATAGCCATCGTAATACTCTTTGAGTTTGGCACATGTTTCTTCATATGTCATTGCTTGCGCATTTGCCAACTCGTGAAGCTCTTCTTCCAGATTGTCATGTATCTCCTGTTCGGAGACACCGCAGATGTTGACATAAGGTTCGCGCATGGAGATATCGTCCAGATTGTTCAGGTCGCTGAATACACTGATTTTGCCGAATTTGGTTACTCCCGTCAACATGGCGAACTGGATGTAGCCGTCCATTGTCTTCAAGGCTCCATAAAAAGGTTTCAAGGTGTTTCGGAATGTCTGTTGTAGCTCCTCGTTGCCAATGGCTTGCAACATCGGTTTATCATATTCGTCCACGAGGATTACGACACGTTGTCCGGTTTGTTTGCAGGCCCGTTCGATGATTCCTGCAAAACGCAACGAGAAAGAACGTTCGGACGGATTTGCACCGTAAAGAGCTTCCCATCCGGCCAATGTCTTTTCCAGCATATTATCCAGGCTTTCCGGTCGATCATATTTTTCTATATTCAGGTCAATATGCAGAATCGGATGTTTGATCCAGTCTTTTTCCAACTTTTCCATGGCAAGCCCCTCGAACAGCTCTTTTTTGCCTTGAAAGTAAGCTTCGAGCGTAGATATGAGCAAGCTTTTACCAAAGCGGCGCGGGCGGCTCAGAAAATAGTAGCTACCGGTTTTGACAACACGGTAGATCAGTTCGGTTTTATCGATATAGAAATAACCGCTACTGCGAAGCTTTTCAAAGTTCTGTATTCCGATAGGATAAATCTTGTTGCTCATAGCTGTCTTTTTTGTTGTTTAATTCGCATAATTGTTAGTTCTCTTCAATTATCCACTGTTCGATATTCCGTAACTGATTGCTGAAATTCACGCCGATCTTGAATAGTTTCCGAGGATCGGTAGCGAATGGCAGCGCGTAATGCTTCTCGTTTATCTGTTGTAAAGCCTCTTCTGCTGTTCCTTCTAATTTGAACTCCATGACATAAATGTAGTCATTGGTTTTCAATACTAAATCGATACGCTCCATATTGGTGTGGTACTCTACTTGGGTATAAAGGCCGACTAATTTGAAGACAATGAAAAGTACATTCTGGTAATGCAGCTCCAATTGGCGGACCAGTTCATAAGGCGT
>NZ_QUDI01000100.1:0-1278 GCF_003477465.1 Parabacteroides sp. AF48-14 | reverse complement strand
CAAAATACTGAACGAAGCGCTGCTGGGTTGGGAAGCTCTTTATGGTTCCCGAGAAGGAGAATCAACTCTTGCCCTGCGTTTCAAAGGGGTTGTAGACCGTGCCTGCAAGCTGACTGGCCAGCGTGTCGTTATCCTTGTAGACGAATACGACAAGCCGTTGCTGCAAGCTATCGGCAATGAAGCCTTGCAGACCGAATACCGTAACACGCTGAAACCTTTTTACGGTGTGCTCAAGACGATGGATGGCAGTATCAAGTTCGGTATGTTGACTGGTGTCACGAAGTTTGGTAAGGTTAGCGTATTCAGTGACCTGAATAATCTGATAGATATCTCGATGAGTGAACGCCATGTTGCATTGTGCGGAATAACCGGACAGGAGATTCATGATAACTTTCAGGAAGATTTACATGAGTTGGCCGATAAGCAGAAAATGAGCTATGAGGAAGCATGTAAGGAGTTGAAAGATCGTTATGACGGTTACCACTTTGCAGAAAATACGGAAGGTATCTATAATCCTTTCAGCCTGTTGAATACTTTTTACATGATGAAGTTCGGTAGTTACTGGTTCGAAACAGGTACACCTACTTACCTGGTAGAACTTTTGAAGCGCAATCATTACGATTTGGAACGTATGGCGCATGAAGAAACGGATGCCGACGTCTTGAACAGTATTTATGGAGATGATCAGCCTATTCCGGTTATTTTCCAGAGCGGTTACCTGACGATAAAAGGGTATGATGAACGTTTCGGCCTTTATCGCTTAGGCTATCCTAACCGTGAAGTGGAGGAAGGTTTTATTAAGTTCCTGATGCCATTTTATACCCGTTTCAATAAACAAGAATCAGCTTTTGAGATACAGAAGTTTGTCCGTGAAATAGAAATCGGAGAGGTCGACGCCTTTTTCCGTCGCCTGCAAAGCTTTTTTGCCGATACGCCTTACGAGCTGATAAAAGACCTTGAGTTGCATTATCAGAATGTGCTCTTTATCGTCTTTAAGTTGGTGGGTTTCTATGTGAAAGCGGAATATCATACGAGCGAGGTCGTGTAGACCTGGTTCTGCAAACGGATAAGTTTATTTATGTGATGGAGTTCAAACTGGATGGTACGGCGGAAGAGGCCTTACAGCAGATAGACGAAAGACATTATGCACGGCCTTTCCTCTCAGACATCCGTAAACTGTTTAAGATAGGAGTGAACTTCAGCGCCAAAACCCGTAATATCGAACGGTGGATTGTGCAATAAAAATAATTTGTACTTTTGTATAGATCATCATTCGGC
>NZ_QUDI01000010.1:0-121356 GCF_003477465.1 Parabacteroides sp. AF48-14 | reverse complement strand
GTAGTGCACTCGGCACCTCGCGAAGATTAGCACGGTCGTAATGGCGATTTGGACGGTCGTAATTGAAAAGAGGACCGTCTTTAGGGCAAAAAAGCACCTGAATTTCCTTAGGATATTTGGAACGCCGTCCGTTTTATTTTCAAATATTCGATTCTCCGGGAGTTAAGCTTTATCACTTTGACGGCGTTTCCGGTTTTCGGTAATCAAATTGTACGCTTTTGGGAACGGACTGCGCACCTCATTTTATCTGTTGTCAGTTGAACAGGCTAAAACAATGAAAAAAGTCAGTTCAAAATCGATCAAGATTTCAGATGAAATAGAAAAACGCCAGAAAAGGGGGTTATTGTAGTTTCTGTTTGCAGAAGGTTCAAAATTTGAATCGGTAGCTCACTCGCTTTTCACCACCTCCGCCGGATTATTGTTGGCGGCCTTCAATACCTGTCCCAGAACTGTTAGCAGGACTACCATAACGACACCTGTAATCACTCCCGCCAATAACCACCAGGGGATATTCGTACGATAGGCATATCCTTGCAACCAACGGCTCATAGCAATGTAGGCCAACGGAAGTGCAACGACACCCGCAAAGACAACCAACGATGTGTATTCACGGAAAAACATACGGACAATGCTGTTCACCTCAGCCCCCACCACTTTACGGATGGCAATCTCCTTGCGACGACGCCGGGATGCAGCAGCGGCTACAGCATAAATGCCGAATAACGAGATCAGCAGGCAGACACCCGCCAAGACGGAAAACATTTTCAGACCTGCCTGTTCCGACTGGTTGAGACGGTCGTACAACTCGCTTATCGGCGTCAGATGCGCATCGACCAACGTTGCATCGATATCAGGAAGCATAGCGGTAACCCGCCGTATCACCTCCATCTCCTGGCCGGGCGTGACGTGGATATACAAGGTATTATACAGAGCTGGAGACTGCACAAAGAAAGTCGGACTGATGCGGTTACGGAGCGACAGCGTGTGAAAATCGCGAACCACACCCGCCACTTCGTAGTCCTCCATCATCGAATTATCATCAAAAGAGGGCATACGGACAATAGAACCCACCGGTTCGCTAAGTTCCATCACCCGGACAGCTTCTTCGTTGAGAACAATCTTTTTGGTTTGACCTTCGTCCCACCATTCCCCCATAAGCATTTTCAGCCCGAATGTTTCGGCAAACCGGCTGTCGGTAAAGAGAAGATTAAAAGCCGGTTTTTCAGATACCGGTTTTCCCGGCCAACCCACATCGGTGACTGTCGTAAAAGGGCTCGCTTTGTGTTGGGGTTCGAAGCTGGCATCGGTGATACTTTCGATTTGCGGGATAGCCGCAAGTTCATGTATCAGGACCTTCTCCACTTTTCCCGAATAATCCGTAAACCCGGACAACTGTATGATCCCGCGACGGTCGAACCCTAAATCTTTATGGTTAACAAAACTCATTTGCATCATAACGACCCATGCTGCGACAATAAAAACCACACTAACGACAAGTTGCAAGGACACAGCCATACGCCGCAACGCCGGTCTACCGGTTGCCTGTCCTTCCGGCCGGGGACGCATAGCCAACCGGCTTAACCGCCGGAAAAGGACAGAACCGACGGACATCATCAACACCATCACTCCTATACCGCAAACGGCAAGCAGCAGAACGACCTGCACCATCCCGATCTCAATCCCGAGCAAACCGGAAAAGAGCGGACAGGCAATGACAACGAAACAGCAAGCCGGCAGCAATGCCAAAAGGATAGAACAAGACAGCTCGAACATCATCTGCCGGATGAGTTGCCCGCCCGACGCGCCATGCACCGTACGCAAGCGTAACTCGCGGATGCGTTGGCGGAAAAGGTCGAGATGCAGATTCAGGAAGTTGAATATCGCCGTAAGCAACAACAAGATTCCGGACGCCACGAAAAGCCCGATAAAATTCATGGTAAACGGAGCATCGGAATCCAGCTTGTGGCGGACATCGCCAATAGGAAGCATCCGCAACTCGATATCTGGATTGGTGCCCAGCCGCGAAGCGAGATCGCGCAACTGTTCAGCTATTTCTCCGGTATTCGCGTGAGGATTGAACTTCACATACAGTTCCATGAAGAACATCTTCCACTGTGACTCTTCCGGAAACTCGGAAAAAGATTTCAGCATATCGTGATAAATGATAGCATCAAACAGCAGATTACTGTTGGGCGGCAGGTCTTTTATTACGGCTGTGACCGTGTAAGGCGGCCAATCCGCCCTTATCGTATTTTGCACCTTCTGGCCGATCGCTTTCTCCGCATCACCAAACAGACGTACGGCCATCGTTTCCGTAAGAATCATGTTATTAAGAACTTGCAGCGGCTGCACGGCATCTCCGCTAACAAATGTCTGTGGGAAAACACTGAAAAAAGTATTGTCGGCATAAAGCATACTCATCCGGACGTGCGGTATTTCTTCAGTACGACAATTTTCCTTTCCGCTCATCAGACAGGTAGACGCTTCCACTGCCGGAAACTGCTCACGCATCTTATTTTCCATAATCTTCGATGCGACTTTATTCACTTTCCCCGATTGTTTTTCTACGGTATGGACGCGGTAAATATGTTCCGCATCGGGATAGAAACTGTCGTAAGAGGTTTCGTAATGCATCCAATAGAGTGCAGGGACGAAACAGGCCAGTCCGAAAGCCAATCCGAAAATACCGGTAAACGACTGCGTCTTGTATTTCCACATATTGCGGAAAGCGATTTTAAGGTAGTGTGCAAACATAACAATAAGCTGATTTAAATAAGGTTATCCCGTCAGAATCAAAACATCAATTAAACTTGAACGTATAAAGCGCCGCCTCCCCGCGCCGGAGTAATTTGGCCTTTTTGGTATTCGGGGCATAGACAAAGGTTTCCGCCACGACCACCCGCTGGTTCTTTTTGTCCAGATAGGCATGGCTTATGAACGGGCCGCCCATCATATCGCCTTCCAGTTCCCACAAACCCCTCACTACGCCACAATATTCACCGTTCCGGTTAATCGCTTCGTAAGAAGGAGGAAGGCGTTTGACAGTCGTCATATAGGAATTAGGAAAAGCGCCCGGTATCTGCTCCCCTAAAATGGAATCGCGCATCGACACAAGATAATCCAATGTAAATGTCCGGTTACTGGTATAAGGGAAACTGTAGACAATCAGATCGGTTCGTCCCTGTTTGCCATGATCCGTCACCCAAAAGAAATCCGCCGTGTCCTTATAAGAACACATCTCTTCCGGCACATACAAACTGGCATTAAAACGTTCCTTTACCTTCTCGTTCACCCAGGCGCTATGCGCTCTTTCAAGATAACCGGCAGACCGTTCACGTTCTTTTCCCTCCAGATAAGCGACCAATGAAGCTCCGTGTTCCGTCAGATACTCCATCAACTGTTGTGAGGAAGGGACGTTCAGCGTGATGACTTCCTGTCCGGTAGCCCATACGTCCTTCTCTTTGTGGACCGACACTTTCGTATATTGGGACGGATTAACCCGAACCACCATAATATTACGGACATAACGCAGAAGGCCGTCAAACTGCGACGGTTCGGCATACGTCACCCGCATGGTCGGTTCGTTTTGCGGCAGCCCCGGAATGGAAGCCGTCAACTGGCCATACAACAATCGTCCGGCTTCTCCCTTCCATGCATCTTTGTCCATTACGACCAGGACTTCATAAGCAAACCCGGTTGCCCGCTTCATAAAGATGGACTGTTTCGGCTTTGAAGACCGGTTACACGATGTCCCGCCTATCAGGGCAAGCAGGATCACGATTAATAAAGATTGTGTTCTCATACTATTATCTCCTATCAGATTTTCTTAAAAACTAAATTCACACGGAGCAAAGGTAGAGAGATGATTTAAGAAGAGGAAGAAACGATGCCGGACAAACAAATAAGCAAATAAACAATTGACAAACAAAAAGATAAGCTCAGCAAAGCCATATCAGACACACGATATGGCGGACAATCGGATTGCTTTTTTACAGCTAATATAAACGGATAAACTGGTCCAGATCGGTCTTTTCATCCAACTGAAGCTTTTTCTTCAACCGGTTTTTAGACTTGGTCAAGGCATCGGTGGTATTGTTGAAAACGGCCAATTGTTCCTTTCGGGAGAAGTTCCATTTGACAAGGCAACAGATTTCCTGTTCGTGGCGGGTAATCCCCTGTTTCTCCTTTAAATCGGTCAGGATATGATTAAAGAGCATATCCGTATAATGCAGTATCTCGTTCCATTCGGTACGCGTCAGATTGGTGTGGAGCGGGTCTTCCTTTAGCTGGATCAGCATCGACAGGACATTCGCATCGGCCAGGTCGATCCGTTCGCTTGCGCGTAGCTTCTGCTGGTAAAACTCGAGGTCGGACATCCGTTCGCGATACTGTTCGGACTCGGCTGTCAGATGTTGCAATTCTTCTTCCAGCTGCTTCACCTGCCGGGCATACTCATAGCGTTCCTTTTGTTGCCGGCAAAGCATGGCCTTATTACGCTTCATCTTTTCCTTGACCTGTAGGAAACGTTCCTGCCTGCTCCCCGTCCGCCGTCCGATCAGGAAACCGAGCAAAGCGCCCGCTATCAGCGCAACGCACCCCAAACTAAACAGGACGAACGTCCAGGAAGAAGACATATCCATACCGCCTACATCTTATTTTTCAAATATTCATAAATAGCCAGTTGGGCACGCACCTTCTCCGGATTGCCATCCCGCTTGAAGTTGTTGCGCAACTGTTCGTCTATCAGGCAAGCCTTGACATTGTCCCGCATCTGTATCTGCAAGATATGGATAATATCCTCCTTTATCTCCGGGTCCAGTATCGGGAAAGCCGTTTCGATACGACGGTTCAGGTTACGGCGCATCCAGTCGGCGGAAGTCAGGAACAGGTCTTCCTGCCCGTCATTATAGAAATACCAGATACGCGAATGTTCCAGGAACATATCCACAATACGGGTAATCCGGATATTCCGGCTGAACGGCTGGTTGGGAACCAGACAGCAGATACCGCGGACAATCAAGTCTATCTCGACACCGTTCTCGCTGGCCTCATACAGTTCATCAATCATATGCTGGTCATGCAGTCCGTTCATCTTCAACACGATGCGCCCTTTACGACCGGCTTTGACATGCTCGATCTCCCGGTGGATCATCCGAGTCAGCTCCGGAACCATATTAAAACGGGCAACGAGCAAATGACGGAATGTCGGCTCATGCAGCTTCCCTTCCAGGACGGCAAATACCTTGTTGATGTCCTTAATCATCTCCGCATCCGAGGTCAGCAACGCCATATCGGAATAGATACGCGCCGTCTTTTCATTGAAATTGCCGGTGCTCAGATAGGCAAAATCGCGCCGCTTGATGCCGTCGTCCGTATCTTTACGCAAGATAACGGCAACTTTCGCATGCACTTTCAAGCCGGGGATGCTATAAATAATGCGGATACCTGCCTGCTCCATCCGCTCGGCCGTGCTCATATTGTTCTCTTCGTCGAAGCGGGCTTTCAGTTCGACAAAGACAGTCACTTTCTTTCCGTTCTGGGCAGCACTGATCAGCGTATTGATGACTGCCGAATTTTCCGCTACGCGGTATTGTGTAATCTTTATCTCGTCTACCTTTGGATCAAACGCCGCTTCCATCAGAAAACGGATCAGGTAATCAAAAGACTGGTAGGGGAAATGCAGCAATATGTCCCGTTTCTTCACCGCCCGGAAGACCGAACCCATCTCATCTAAGAACGGTACGCGCATCGGAGACGGGATCTCCTGCTCCAACTCCTTCCCCTTCGGGTTCGGCAGCTTGATCAGGTCCTGCAGGTTGTTGTAGCGTCCACCCAAAACCAGGTCGTCCACCGTAATGCCGAAAGCATTACAGACAAACGCCAGAAAATCGTCCGGCATATTGCTGTCGTACATAAAGCGGCTCAAGGCGCCTATCTTGCGTTTCTTCACCTTCTTCCGGATGTTCTCCACGATATTGCCGCCTTTCTCGTCGTCCAGGTAAATATCCGCATCCCGCGAAATCTTGATACTGTAACAGCTTTCCACCACATACCCCGGAAAGATGCTGGACAGGTTAGCCCTGATAATATCGTCGATAAACATGATATAATGCTTCCCTTCATGCGACGGCAACTCGATAAAACGGGGAACTTTCGCATACGGGATCTTCATCAAGGCATAATAATACTCTGGCACATAATCCGGCTCTGCCATCCGCTTACTCTTCTTTATCATCCGGATAACCAGGTAAAGACGGCGGTCGCGTATGAACGTACGGATATCTCCCGCCTGTATCATCACCGGCGAAAGGAAAGGGAAGACCTCTTCGTTAAAGAAGTTGTGCACAAATTCTTCATGGAACGGTTCCGGATTGCTGTCCTGGTACAGATAAATATCCTGCCGGTTCAGCTCCTGCAATACTTTTGAAAAGATACGGTAATATTCCCGTTGCTGGCGGTTCACTTCTTCGGTTATTTCGGCCAGTATCTCTTCCGCCTCAGCACCGCTCTCATCGGTGAAATTCTTTTTCATGATCACGCCTCGGTGCTCGGCAACCCTTATTTCGTAGAACTCTTCGAGATTGGACGAATAGATAGAAAGGAACTTGATACGCTCATAGATAGGCAGCGCATCATCTTCCGCCTCCAGTAAAACGCGATAGTTGAAAGACAGCCAACTGATATCCCGTTTGAAATATTTATGTGAATTCTCCATCGTATTATTATCTTCGGTCGGTAAATATAAATACTTTTGCGAGATAAAATGATGCAATTTGAAACCTATTTTTTAACGTCTGCAACGTTAATCAGAAGTAGAGACATAAAATCCGGATTAAAAGTTACAACATATTGAAACTTTGTCTACCTTTGTGGAATGGATGGTGAAAGAGAAATAGTTACATACAAAGATTACTTCTGGGATTTCATGGACACGCTTAATGAGAATGAAGCCAGAAAGATATACTATGTACTTGATATGTTGAAAGTGAAAGATCGTATATCTGAGAAGTTTGTTAAGCATATCAAAGATGGATTGTACGAACTTAGAGCTGAATACAACAGTAATATTTACCGTGTGTTCTTTTGTTTTGATGCTGGTAGGATTGTTATCTTATTTAACGGCTTCCAAAAGAAAACACAGAAGACACCAGCCAAAGAGATTAGTAAAGCATTAAAAATCAAAGAAGAATATTATGGAAGCAAATTTAACAAGCGTTGATGCAGTAATGGATCAGAAGTTCGGCAAAATTGGTAGTGCCGAACGTGAAAACTTTCGGCGTGAAGCCTATTCTTATTGTGTAGGACAAGTTATCCATGATGTACGTAGGAAAGAAAAGATAACGCAAGAAGAACTTGCCAAACGCATTGGTGCAAGTAAATCATATATATCCAGAATTGAAAAGGGGATCATTGAACCTGGTGTAAGCACTTTTTATCGAATTATTGAAGCACTGGGATTAAGGATTGAAATTGTTAAAACTGTAATGTGATCAGTACACAGTTACAGTTTTACATCCTTTTGCGAGATAAAAGAAATTGTTATGCTTAAAATAGGACTTCTTTCAGATACCCACGCCTGGTGGGACGACAAATATGCGGAATACTTCTCCGAATGCGATGAAATCTGGCATGCGGGAGACATCGGTTCGGACGGCCTGGCTGCCCGGTTGGCAGCCTTAAAACCGTTCCGCGCTGTTTACGGTAATATAGACAGTCAGTCGCTCCGCTTACAATATCCGCAAGTCGCCCACTTCAAGGCAGAGGAAGTGAACGTGATGATGACGCACATCGGCGGCTATCCGGGACGTTATAACCCGGCTATCCGCAAAGAGCTATACGACACGCGCCCCAACCTCTTCATTGCCGGACATTCGCACATACTGAAAGTCGCTTTCGACAGAAGCCTGAATTGTTTGTACATGAATCCGGGCGCGGCCGGCAAGAGCGGGTTCCATCAGGTAAGGACGCTGATACGTTTCATTATTGACGGACAACAAATCAAGGACTTGGAAGTTATAGAACTGGGACACCGTTAACAATCTCCACAACAGAAGTTTTCCGCCAGTAGAACCGTATTCTGCAAATAGTCGAACTCCTGTTCGAAGTATTCACTGAAAACACCCGAGCCTAAGTTTGCTTCTATCTGTTTAGTGGTCCAGAGCTTACCGTTCGGCTGTTTGATCTGGTTCATTATCTCTTCAGAACGTACACAGATAACGTAGAGGTTGACCAAATGTTTCACCTTTTCGTTCTCGAATGTATAACGAATCAAGAAGCGGGGCATCATATCCTCTTTTTCCCCTAACTCACCGATCGTTTCCCGCACCGTGCTTTCTATGCTATGGCGAAACAAAACATAACTGTAATACGGATAATCGATCGTATCCGGCGATACGAATGCTTTCTTTCCTCTCGTCACCAGATACAGCATTCCCTGGTAGATGACTGCCACACGTACAACCGGATGGTAATACTTTTTAGGCAAAGAACGGCTCACGGAACGGGCAATACAGCCGATCACCTTTCCCCCGTCATTCAACACCGGCAGCCACATTTCCTTGCGAAGACTGCCTTGCATCATCGAAATCCTTATCTGTTCATACAAGATCAGGAACACCCCGATCACGATCCCAAGCTCCCTGTACAAGAAACGCTCCATACGCACACCCTGCATCGTATCCGGCAGGATACTGTACACCAGGATGATAAACAAGTGCAATGTATAGAGATTCTGGACAAGCTGGGCAACAAAAAAGAATTCATTCAACGTAGTACGCATCAACGTCCGTTTGTAGGTCGGATGCTTGGAGGTCCGGATCTTGCGCAAGATCGACCGTTTGGCAAATCCGAGAAACGCCAATACGACAACCAACAATACTTCAGTTATTAACGGAGAATAAATAAACAACACCGGCTCAAGCCTGATACAAAGAAAAATCGAATAAAGAACTAATGTCGTTGCGGCCGGTAATAACAGGAACTGATAGACCTTATCTTTACTAAGTATTTGAAATAAAAAAATACATACAAAACAAAAAGTAACACCGATTATGAAGGATAATAAGTATGAAAAATAATTATCCAAAAACATAAACAGCAGCAGTGGCACTAAGCCAATGGCCTGGTTATCCAGGCTCCTCTTCACTTTATTCATACCCATTCCCCCTTTTTTCCCTTTATAACATAACAAACTGTATAAAGAAATGTTCTCACCATCATACGTGTTTTTCGGCGTGATAAGAGGAACGGACCAGCGGAGCGCTCTCCACTTTATTGAACCCTTTTTGTAAAGCAATTGATTTATAAGTCTCAAACTGTTCAGGAGTGACGTATTCCTTTACCGGAATATTTTTTCGGCTGGGCTGCAAATACTGTCCGATTGTCAAGACAGAGACTCCGGCGGCCCGCACGTCATCCATCAACTCATACACTTCTTCCGTCGTTTCGCCCAGGCCGACCATGATACCGGTTTTAGCGACAACGCCTTGTCCTGCAATGCGTGCAAGCACCGAAAGGCTCACATCGTATTTGGCAGCGCTACGCACTTCCGGGCTGATCCGGCGAACCGTTTCCATATTATGGGATATAATTTCAGGAGCCGCTTCCACCACCATGTCCACCAGTTCCAGACGTCCCTGGAAATCGGGGATCAGGACCTCGACAGTCGTTTCCGGGTTTACCTCTTTTATGGTACGGATCGTATCCACCCAGTGCTGTGCACCCAAATCCGGCAAATCGTCCCTGTCCACCGAAGTGATCACGGCATGTTTCAGCTGCATCAGCCGGATGCTTTCCGCCACATTCGCCGGTTCTTTCGCATCCAGCGGAAGCGGTTTGCCGGTCAGCGTATTGCAAAAACGGCAGGAGCGGGTACAAATATCACCCGCAATCATAAAGGTTGCCGTCCCCCGGCTCCAGCACTCTCCCATATTCGGGCATTTCCCGCTGGTACAAATCGTATGTAAGCAGTGAGATTCCACGATACTTTTTGTCCGTGTGAACTGCTCATTTCCCCCCAGCCGGATCTTCAACCAATCCGGCTTTCTCAAATGTTCTGACATTATAAGTTATAAATTATCGAATAAGAAATTAGACATTCTGGTGTACAGGTGATAGCGGGTATTTCCTCCGTAAATACTGTGGTTACGATCTTTATAAACCTGCATTTCAAACTGTTTACCGGCTTGCACCAGTGCTTCCGCATAATCCATCGTCTGCTGGAAGTGTACATTATCGTCGGCCGTACCGTGGATCAGCAGCAGTTTTCCCTGCAAATCCTTCGCCAGACGGATCGGGGAAGTAGCGGCATATCCTTGAAAGTTTTCTTTCGGCGTGCGCATAAAACGTTCCGTATAGACAGAGTCATAATATTTCCAGTCGGTAGGAGGTGCTACCGCAATGCCGGCCTTGAAAGTGCCGTTACCAACACTCATGGACATCAGCGTGTTATATCCGCCGAAGCTCCATCCCCAGATCGCCATACGGCTCTTGTCGACAAACGACAGTTTGCCTAATGCCTGCGCAGCTTCGACCTGGTCTTTCGACTCCAGTTCGCCCATACGCAGATAGGTACATTTACGGAAGGCTTCGCCCCTGGCACCAGTTCCGCGTCCGTCCACACAAACCGTAATAATACCGTTGGCAGCCAAATACTGTTCCCAGTCGAAACTGTATTTATCCAACACCTGCTGGGAGTTCGGACCGCTATACTGGAACATCAGGACCGGATATTTCTTCGATTCGTCGAAGTCCACCGGCTTCACGATCCAGGCGTTCAGCTCATAGTCGGAAGCTGTGCGCACTTTGATAAACTCTTTCTTCGCATACGAGTAACCGGCCAGCTTGTCGATCAGGCGGGCGTTGTCCTGCAAGACACGCAACACTTTGTTCGACTTCGTTTCGTTTACCGTAATCTTTACCGGCGTATTGGCATTGGAATATTGGTTTACATAATAAGCGAAGTTATCGCTGAACGTTGCGTTGTTCGTACCTTCCCCGGTCGACAGTTTGGTCTTTACGCCTTTTGCGTCGACCTTATAGACAGCGCGACGCATCGGGCTTTCTTCCGCCGATTCATAATAAACCGTCTTTGTAGCCTCGTCGTAACCTAAGAAAGCGGTCACGTCCCAGTTCCCTTTTGTTACCTGGCGCTGCATGACGCCTGTCGGTGAATACAGGTAGATGTGTGCATAACCATCCTGTTCGTTTACATACGAGAAACTGTTCGTATAGAAATGGATGGAGTTCAACCATTCCGAATCGACATAGGCCTTGTTTTCATCACGCAGGATCAGGCGGAACACACCGCTCTTCGGGTTGGCGTAATACATATTGAATACATTCTGATGGCGGTTCAGCGTCATCACGGCCAACTGGTCCGAATTATTGGTAAAGACAATCCGGGGAATATAGCTATCCTCTTCCACCGGGACTTTCAGCGTCTTTGTATCTTTCGTCGTCACATCGTAGGCATGCAGCGTCACCTTCGAGTTCTTCTCGCCTGCCTTCGGATATTTGTAGTCGTAATAACCGGGATAGAGTCCTGTACCGAACATCTGCATCGAGTATTCCGGCACTTCCGATTCGTCGAAACGAACGAATGCCAACTGCTCGCTGTTCGGCGACCAGGCCATCAGGTTCGTCACGGCAAATTCTTCTTCATACACCCAATCGGTGATACCGTTCAGAATCTTATTCAGCTCACCGTCTTTCGTCACCTGTACTTCCGTATCGAAATCGAACTTACGGATCCAGATGTTGTTATCGCTCACGTAGGCAACCATCCGTCCGTCCGGCGAGAAAGTCGGAATCATCTGCTTGCTCTTGGAATCGGAGATCGGTTTCACGTAATTACGGCGCACGTCATAATCGTAGACATTTGCCCGGAACGAGCGGCGGTAAATCGGCTCCGTATCACGCCATACCAGGATATGGTGCCCGGTGCTGCTGATCGTATATCCCTCGAACGTATCGAACGTACATTCGCGTGCCTTTGCTGCATTAAACAGTGTATCGACAGGCGCACCTGTACGATAGGAATATTTTATAATCATGTTACGGGCATCGTTCATCGCCGTATAATGCTCGCCGTCAGGCAGCGAACGCATCTCACCGATATTAGTAACCTGGCGGAACTCTCCGTCCGTAATCTCTTTTAAATCGACACGTTTACTTCCATTCTGCGCAGACAAGCTACCGGCTAACATGAATGCAAGTAAAGCTCCAAACCCAAATCGTCTCATATATACTCTTATTGTTTTCTTAATGTTTCAAATAGAACAGATTGCAAAGTTAGTACATTCTCGCTGGATTTAACAGAAAACTGCCGACTAATAAAGGATATTTGTGTAGAACAGAGGCTCCCAGATATCATTTTATCAAATTATTAACCACCGGATATTGCCCTTTAACCATTATAAATTACCTTTGCCGGCATGGAAAACAGCAAACCATATCGGGACTTAGGCGACTTCCTTCGGGAAGTCTTTCCCCACAAAGTGCAAAAGATATCGATCAACGCCGGTTTCACCTGCCCCAACCGTGACGGGACGAAAGGTTTCGGTGGCTGCACGTATTGTAACAACCAGACGTTCAGCCCGGAATACTGCCATACGGAGAAAAGCGTGACGGAACAGCTGGAAGAAGGTGTCCGCTTCTTTTCCCGCAAATATCCGGATATGAAATACCTGGCCTATTTCCAGGCCTATACAAACACATATGATGAATTGGATTCGCTGATCGCCAAATACGAGGAAGCCCTCTCCTATCCGGATGTCAGGGGACTGATTGTCGGAACCCGCCCGGACTGTATGCCGGAGGCTTTGCTGGATTATTTCGCCGCTCTGTCCAAAGAAAAATTCGTCATGATCGAATACGGCCTGGAAAGCACACTGGACCGTACGCTCGTCCGCATCAACCGCGGCCATACGCATGCCGAATCGGAAGACGCCATCCGCCGGACAGCAGCCAAAGGCATTTATACCGGCGCCCACCTGATATTAGGCCTGCCGGGAGAAAGCCGGGACGAGATCCTGCATCATGCCGATGTCCTTTCCACGCTGCCGCTTACCACGCTGAAACTGCACCAGTTGCAACTGATCCGCAACACGCGCATGGCGAAGGAACAGGCCGAGCACCCCGAACAGTTCCACCTCTACACCGCGGACGAATACATCGAACTGGTCATCGACTTCATAGAACGATTAAACCCCTCTATTGTGTAGAGAGGTTTGTATCGCAATCCCCCAAAGAGTTGCTGATCGCACCGGATTGGGGACTCAAAAACTTTGAATTTACGGCAAAGGTAAATAAACGTATCTTAGAACGAAATGCGCGGCAAGGACGTCTGTTCACTCCTTCTTCTTCGGAGCGACTTCTCCCTGGTAGGTAATGCTCTGCCTGTTTGTCGGCGTTACGCTTATAATGGCAGAACCGTTAGAAAACACCTGCACGTCAAAACGGAAAGTATCTTCTTTGGTACGGGTTACGAATTTAATTCGAGCGGTTCCCTTCTTCTCGAGGTTGATTGATAATCGGTAATTGATTCTTCAAAACGCAGCCCGTCGCCTCCACCATACGGCAAAGAATACGCTCTTCCGAAATAAGGAAGATAAGAAATCGCCGAATCACCGCGCATCTCAAAAGAGTAAGGAGTCGTCAGGTTCACTGTACGCCCTCCCATTGGCAGTGCGCGGTCTACATCTATCGTAAACCGCTGCTCATCTATCATTTCTTTTATCTCTTTCGCTTTCTGCTCTTTCCTTTCTTTCTTAGTCTGGGAATAAAGGGATTGCCCTCCGAGAAAGAGGACAATCCCCATAAAAAATAATAACCTGATGTTCTTCATATAACCTTAAAAACTAAACACTATTATTTGCCTTTCTATATATAAGACAACTCATAGACTTAAAAGGTTTATTCCAATATCATTAAATTACTTTAAAATCAAAGAAAACTGATTAGCCGGGACTATCCATTCCGTTTTGGATCATAATCGTGTCTTATTCCCGAAATAATCAAGCAGTCCTCTCCCAACGCCTTTTCCGTACCAAAGCCGACGAGAGGATACGGTCGACAGAGAATTTACCCGGTCCTGTTATATACATAAGGATGAATATGACCAGATAGATAAACGCCAACTCTTTTGCCGCAAACGGATCATTCCCGTGTATCACGAAAAAAGCCATCCCCATCGTGAAAATCATCGGAATCAGGGCCAGGCGGTAAAGCGCTCCAAAAATAAAGCCGACAGAGCAAGCCACCTCTCCAAAAATCGCCAACCCTAATGAAACCGTACTTCCAACTCCCAACGGATCCGGGAAAGAGGTCGACAACACCTCAAAGTTAGCCCATTTCTGCACACCGTGCGAAAGGAATAACACCCCCAAAAGGATACGTAAAGCCAATAAAAACAGGGAAAAAGCATTTCCTTCCGGCTTGGAAGGGAAAAGGAATCTATAAATTGCTACCATAATCTTTGTTCTTTCTTAATTAGTTATTCATTTATAAAACATAAATAAAAAAGAAATGTTTACGTGTATGCCATAAAAAAGGGCTTCCGAAAACTCGGAAACCCTCGTGTGACCAGGGTGGGATTCAAACCCACGACCTTCAGAACCGGAATCTGACGCTCTATTCAGCTAAGCTACCCAGCCAAAGACAGCGCAAAAGTAGACATAATCTTGCAGGAAAACAAACGAACGGGCAAAAAAAGATTACTTTTGATATTTTGCAACCCTCCAATAGATAATCACTTCCATTTTGCAAATAAAACAAGGCATACGATTGCTATTTTGCCATTAATCATTATCTTTGCCACGCATTATTTACAAACACAAAGCACAACAAACATATGAGCTATCTAATTAAACCCGCAGGATACAGGGCTTTATTGAACTTATCGCAGACTGAGATGGGTATCAAAAAGATTAAAGACTTTTTCCAGCAAAACCTGTCTTCCGAATTGCGGTTGCGGCGTGTCACCGCCCCGTTGTTCGTTTTAAAAGGGATGGGTATCAATGATGACTTGAACGGCACGGAACGCGCAGTCACGTTTCCAATCAAAGATTTGGATGATTCCAAAGCGGAAATTGTCCATTCGCTTGCCAAATGGAAACGCCTGACACTCGCCGACTACCAAATCGAAAAAGGATACGGAATCTATACCGACATGAATGCCATCCGCTCCGACGAAGAATTGGGCAACCTCCATTCTTTATATGTAGACCAGTGGGACTGGGAACGTGTAATGGGTGCGGAAGAACGGAATGTAGACTTTTTGAAAGAAATTGTACGCCGCATCTACGCTGCAATGGTACGCACCGAATATCTGGTTTACGAAATGTTTCCGGAAATCCGTCCGACGCTTCCCCAGCATATTCATTTCATCCACTCCGAAGAGCTATTGCTAAAGTATCCGACTTTCACCCCGAAAAAACGGGAAGATGCGATCACAAAGGAATACGGGGCCGTGTTTATCATCGGCATCGGTTGCCAGCTGAGCAACGGCAAGAAACATGACGGACGTGCTCCGGACTACGACGACTGGTCGACAGTTGCCGAAAACGGGCAGGTCGGATTGAATGGCGATTTGCTTGTCTGGGACGAAGTGCTGAACCGCTCGATGGAACTTTCATCCATGGGTATCCGTGTCGACAGAGAAGCATTGCTCCGCCAATTGGCGATATGCGATGCCGAAGAAAAGAAAGAATTATACTTCCACAAACGCCTCCTGAACGGCGAACTGCCATTGAGCATCGGTGGTGGTATCGGACAAAGCCGCCTGTGTATGTTCTACCTGCGCAAAGCCCATATCGGAGAAATCCAGGCAAGTATATGGCCGGAAGACATGCGCCGGGAAGCCCGTGCTGCCGGCATGTACCTTATTTAATTGAAAATTGATAATTGAAAATTGAAAATTATTTCGGATATTCGCACAACAAAGATAATTTTCAATTTTCAATTACAATTATGGACGTTAAGATAGAACAGAGCTGGAAGCAACGATTGAACCCAGAGTTTGAAAAAGATTACTTCAGACAACTGATAACCTTTGTCAAAGACGAATATCGCCAAAGAACCATCTATCCTCCCGGCCCCTGTATCTTCAGCGCGTTCGAACACTGCCCCTTCGACAAGGTCAAAGTGGTCATTCTCGGACAAGACCCTTACCACGAACCGGGACAGGCACACGGACTTTGCTTCTCCGTCCAGGACGGGACACCGTTCCCGCCGTCACTCATCAATATATTCAAAGAGATTGAAAGCGATTTAGGCAAGCCGGTTCCACAGACCGGTAACCTGTTACGCTGGGCGGACCAGGGCGTCCTGTTGCTCAACGCAACCCTGACTGTCCGTGCACATCAGGCCGGTTCGCACCAGAATAAAGGTTGGGAGGAATTTACCGATGCCGTCATCCACCGCCTGGCGGAAGAACGGAGCCATATCGTTTATATACTTTGGGGATCGTATGCACAGCGGAAAGGAGCTTTCATTGATGCGGCACACAACCTGGTACTGAAATCGGCACACCCGTCTCCCCTATCCGCTTACCGCGGCTTTTTTGGAAACAAACACTTCAGCAAAGCAAACGACTATCTGATCGCTACGGGACAGACACCGATAGAATGGTAAATTATTTCCAGGTCTGTCCGTCACGATAGTTGCTGCTCTGACGCCATTTCAGGTCTTTCAGCAGGGACGAACTTACAGCAATATTAAAGGTATAAGACTTATAAGGGCCTACGGGGACGAAACTGGCGGTCATCTGCCAGCAGTGCAGGTCGCGGGTTATATTACAAGTCATGTATGAAATCTTTTTCGTATCGAAGTCGTACGTCGCATTGAAGTTAAAACGCCAGTTCTTCGTCGGCTGGATATTACCGTTAAAGCTCAACGCATGCGTCAACTTATAATTATATTCCATTTTACTCGGATTAAAATCACCATAACGCAACTGCATACTATAGCTGAACGAAAGGCTCCAAGGCACCTTATTGATCATATAGCCATACGAATCATACTCGCCCGTCTCTTTCTTCGCACCCCGTAAGCGGCCGCCTTCCGTTTTTGCTTGCTGGTCGCCCTCCTCTCCCGGAGAGATTTGTTCAAATTCGGGATCGTTCGTGGCGTTCGGATCGGCAGGAGGATTGTTGGAGTCGTCCTTGTCTTTCTTGCCGAACAACTTACCGAACGTATCGTTATTAAATGTATAAGAGAAGCTCGTTCCCGTCTGGCGCAGACGACCGATGCCCTTACCGGCTTTCCAACGCGGGATATCCAGACGGCGAACCGTCTTTGTCGCATCGTCATACCCGTATGTGTAGGTATCGAACGTACCGTTCAGGTTCAAAGTATAACTCTTGGAGAATTTAAGGCGCAGACCGACACTCAAGTCGCTCCACTTGAATGAATCGGCGGCCATGTTATAGCTCATACCCAACGACAGCTTATCGATCAGGCTGATCTTGCGCTCACCCGTCGAATCGCGATCCGACTTAATCTTCATTTCGAGGTTGTTATCCAGCTGGAAACTCACACTCCCCGACTTTCCGTTTGGAGCCGTACCGAACATTCCGCGCTCAAAAGGCGAATAAGAAACATGCTGTTCCTGGCCGTACTGGTCTTCATAAGTGAGGTCCTTCCAGAAGCCATATTTGGCAGCTCCGAAATCCGGCGTATAACTCAATGTAACGGAAGGCTCGAAGCGATGGCGTATCATCTGAATCTTATCTCCTAAAAACGGCAACGGCTTGTAGAAACCGTACAAAGTTGTAGAAGCAGAAACAGACGTGCTATAGTCGAACACACGATAGAAACCGTAAGTCGTATCGCGGTCCACCACTGCCTTCTTTTGCATATCGTAGGCCTTTTCCACTTTATTGGTATACCAGCGTTCGGTATAGCTGAGCGACGGAGAGATATTCAGATATTTGAGCAATGTAAAGGTTGCGCTGACCGGAATCTGGTGTTGCATAGCGTTCCGCCAATCCTTTACCAGGCTCGACTTAAAGAGTTTGTCTTCCTTCGTATCGATGCTGTTACGCAGATAACCGTTATAACTCATGGAAATCTTTTCATACCAACGTTCCTTGCCGACAGCGCTTTTCCGCTTGAACGGGAAGATACGGCTCATGGTAATCGTGATATCGGGCAGCGTCAGCGAGATCGTCGAGTCTTTGGAACGCTGGTTCACATTCATGGTAGCCGAGAGGCTGAACGGGTTATTCGGGAAACGTTGCGTCAAACTGATACTGGAACCTTTCGTATTCTGGTTCGCATCTGCAAACCCTTGCGAACCGGGATAGAAACTGTTCAGGTTATTACGGTCGTAGCTACTGGTCGCGAAGTTCACACTGGCCGAGAACGTCCGGTAAGGGTTTGCTTTCGGGTCCTGCGAATGCGTCCAGTTCAATTTAAAGTCTTTCGACAGGCTATAATCAGGAAGTCCTTTGTCTCCCAAACGGGTAACCAGGTAAGAGGCGTTGAAACTACCCGAAAACTTATACCGCTTGCGGTAAGAAGAACGAGCCGACAGCCCCCATGAACCTTTCGTATAGATTTCACCGGTCAAAGCCAAGTCCATATAATCGCTCAATGCAAAGTAATATCCCCCGTCACGCAGGTAGAAACCGCGCGAACTTTCATCACCGAACGTCGGCATGATGACACCGGAAGAATACGAACTGGAGAACGGGAAGAAACAGAACGGCAAGCCGATCGGGTAAAGGGGCACATCCTCGAACACCATATAAACCGGTCCGGTCACAATGTTCTTTTTCGGACGGACTTTCGCCTTTGTCATCTGGATATAGAAGTGGGGATGGTCGTGCTCATCACAAGTCGTATAGCGTCCGCCCACCATATTCAGGACATCATTATCCATCTTTTTGGTACGTCCGGCAGTCACATATCCTTCGCCCTGCTGCGTGATTACATCCGTAATATACCCCTTTTTCGTACCGAAATTATAGCGCATCGTCTTGGATTCGTATTGCTGGTCGCCATCCTTGAAAAGCGGATAGCCGAATTCTTCCCCGATCGAGTCAAGGCCGAAGGTAGCATACACGAGGCTACTGTCCATATTCATCTCTATATTCTCGGATTGGAGTTCGATCTGTTGATATTTTACGTTGCTTTCCCCAAACAGATAGGCCCAGTTATTACCTGTCATAATGATCGAGTCTTTTGCCTCATACGAAACCGGCGCATCCAGCCCCGCCTGCTTTCTCGGAACGGTATCCAATACAGCCACACTGTCGGCAGGCACGATCGTATCGCCCACAACAGCCAGTACCGTGTCGGTTGGAGCAATAAGTTCCTGCGCCTCAGTCATCAGGTTTCCGGTGAGGAAAAACAACAAAATAATCAGGCATTTGTATTTCAAAAACATTCCGTCGTTATTTGCAGTGTGTTACAGCGGGCAAATGTATAACTTTTTAGTGAGCCAATCCCTTTTTATTCCCCTAAAAAGAGTTTACACCAGTTATCAAACCGCATAACAGTGTCATTCCCATACTTGGAAAGCCCCTGTTTAACCTTTTCGACAGACTTCTCTTTATCCAGTTTCGTTTTACTGTAAAACTTATCGGCGAAACAAATCAATTGTTCTTCCAGGGTTTCCGGCATAAAGTCGCGATGCGGAAGAGGCAAGTTGCGTTCTTCGATCATCGCCAGCGTAATACCCGTTCCGGTATGCCGCTCACACACACGGGCATGGCGGGGATAACCTTCCGCCCGCATCAGCTCGGCGCCGAGGTAGCCGTGGCAAATATATTCGGCATCACCATAACAAGCAATATCGGGAGCGTTACAACGGAAAATACCTATATCGTGCAGCATCGCCGCTTCTTCCACAAAAGTCAAGTCGAGATTCATCTCCGGATGCATCCGGGCTATGGCCAAGGCCTTATCAGCCACGCTTCTACTATGAATAACCAATATCCGGTACACTTCCGAGTCCACCGGGTAGTATTTGGCTATAATATCTAAAGGGTTCATATTCTCCTATATCTTTATATTGGATGACAAAGATAAAGAATAGATAACGACTATCAAAATAATAAGATATGAGACGGATTCGAGAAGGGGGGCTTATTATAGTTCTGGATACGGCACGTCAAGTACAGGGACAAAGAAGCGGCAACCCTATAAAACGACAAAGTCCCGGAAGTGTTACCATCTTCCGGGACTAATCTTTTGTATGCTTTCGTCCTTCACAGGGCTACAGGCTACATTGAACTTTTAATTCAATTACTTTAGTATTATTAATATTAAATCCGGCCGCTTGTTTGCCTGTCACAGGGTAATTGGTATTGATTGAGACGGACGGCCGTCCGTCTCTACAAAACCGCGCGACCAAACATTTTAGAATTATTTGATTACAAATTCATTCTTATTTTACGATTGCTTTTACAGCTTCTTCGCCTTCGATAGCAACTACGACTACGCCTTGAGGAGCAGCGATGGTTGCGTTGTCAGAAGTGATAACTGTGTTAGCAACTGTCTGGCCTAAGATGTTCGTGATAACAACCTTCTTGCCCTGTGCACCGATGATCTGAACACCACCGTTAGCAGCGATAACTGTTACGCCTTCAGCGTTGATCGTTTCGTTACCTGTTGCAGCTTCGTCTTCCGGAGTTACGTTAAGAACGTTTACTACAACTGCGTCTTCTTTCGGACCCATTGCCAATACACCGTTGATGTTATGAACATAGTTCTTACCGTTGTTATTCTGGCATACGATGTTGTATTCGTTATCTGCATCTTTGCTTGCAAATTCGAAGCTGAACTGGAAGTTCTTAACACCTGCCTTAACATTGTGCTTCAAGCCATCGGCAGAACCGGCAGGCTTAGCAGCGATAGATACAGTGTCGATCTTAGCAGCAGCATCCATAGTCGGAACTAACAGTGTATCCTGAGCCATGATAGAAGCAGTGCGGAACATTACGCGGTTTGCACCTGCACCATAGACATACGGAAGTTCTTTGTTTGCATCCTTTGCAGCAGCAGAGTCCACGGAGTTCCACATGTACAGTCTGCTTGCAGCAACTTCTTCAGTAGCCTTAACACCCTTCGTGATGTAGTAAGTGTAAGGAGCAGCATTTTCATAATGAGCTGTATCCAACCAGAAGATAAAGTCTAAGTTATCATAAGCATCAGCCTTCAAATCACCTTCACGGACAGCGATACCCTGGTTCTTAGCATTAACGGCAGCATAGTCACCGTTGATGGCCTGGATACGTACGTGTTTCGGCAGAGATTTGTAAGAAGCAGGAGCAGACTGCGGTTTAACGATGAACATGTCGTTACGTTCGCCTAAGCCTTTAGCAGAGATAGTCTTGTACTGAGTACTGATAACCATTTTAGTAGCAGCGTTTAAACCGTCAGCCAAAACGTAAGTAGAATCAGTATCGACAGCGATCATATAGAACTCTGTGATATCATCAGCAGCAATGTTGGATTCGTGGATGAAACGATAGTTACCGTCTTTCTTTACTAAGTAAGTAGAGTCGGCATCATTGTAGATCGTGTAAGATACATTTATCAAGTCTTCGTTTACACCATATTCAGCTTCTGCACTCGGAGTCAAAGTAAACAGCATTTCGCCTTCAGCAATCTTCAAGCTGGAGTCTTTTACCATTACGATCGTCTGTCCGGCCAATACGTCAGCAGCAGAAGTGATGGTGAACTTGTTGTTCTTTGCATCGTTTGCTGTGATATATTTGAAGCCGATATAAGCGTTGTCTTCGTCTACGTCGTCAGCGGCAACTAATTGGATGGTGTCACCATTGATAGCAAATATGTTGTTGTCTTTGTCTACAACGTTAGTTACACCCTGCCATTTAGCATCTGCTGTTGCACGGTTTTCAATAGTGTAATTACCTTTGTCTACACCGGCAGCCTTAGAAACTACGAATTGAACATACGGATTGAATGCCTGAGCTTTTGCTACATAATTAGCAGCATTAACCGGGCTTTCGTCAAAGTACAACCCATAATATTTGTTAGCAACACTGGCACTTTCTTCTTTCATTGCATCGATCACATAATACAGACCTTCAGCGATTTCAGCGTCACCACCGATTGTGGCGTCTTTGTCTGATGTTTTGATTGTAGCGATCAAGTTGCCGTGAGTTTCTGTAGTAGATGTGATCTGACCGATAGTCAGAACTTTCGTGTTAGATAGTTTACGGATTACGACTTGCTTAGCAGGAGAAACAGCAGCAACTGTCAGAGAGTTCAAACCATCTGCGTAGTTTGCACCGTCTTTGATAGCAGAAGTAGAAACAAGAGCTACTGCATCACTTTTAGATACGGTTGTAATAACCAAGCCGTCAAGAGCAGTCAAATATTTATTTACTGCGGCTACATAAGCTTCCTGTTTTTTCTTCTCAGCAGCGTCTTTCGAATAAGTAATTTCCTTAATAGCCTTCTTTACTGCGTCAATCAAATCTTGTCCTGTTTTTGCAGAACCAGAAGCTCCAGCCTCTGTAAATTGCTTTACCTCTGCAAATTTCGTTCCTCCAGGGAATTCGGTTGCTTTATCTTTAGTAGAGAATAATGTTACGCCTGCTTTCAAATAGTCGACAACTATTTTAACAGCGTCAATTTTTCCATCTGTAGGCAACGCAGTATGCATAGCATCCAAAGTAGTTGCCACAGGAATAGAAGTCTGAACATAAGCCGGAGCAATTACCATAGAATCATTCGGAATGTAATAAGTTACAGTGAATGCTGCAGTTGCCGGATGATGTTTTGCTATAACTGTACGTTTATCGAAATTAGAAACTGCATCAGAAGTAGGTTCTACAGCAATTGTATCAACTTTCAATACATTGAATTCTTTGCTTGGATCGTAGAAGTTATAGTCCACCAACAGATATTCTTTCTGTGTTTTATCTGCGGCAGTCATAGCATCGTTCAGACGGTTCTTATATTCTTTACCGTTAGTTAGGAAAAGAACAGACGTTCCACTACTTGCATATGCACCATCAGTCATTTTTGCATCAACCGCTTCCCACTTGTTAGCCGTCAACACATTCTTTTCTGTAGAAGACACATTTTCGTCAGTGAAGAACAAACGACCGGCATTTGCTTTTACCAATGCGTTGAAGTCAGAAGCATTCAATGTAACTCCGGCTGTGGAAACTGCAACCTGAGTCAAAGCCTTAGTCGGAGAAGTAGGAGCAACAGAAGGAGCAGCATTACCCGCTTTAACACTTAACTGGATACCTTTATCCGTGAAACCCAACTGGAAAACAGAGTCCTTGTCTGCCCCGAAGTTCTTTACGCAATAAAGACCGGCGGTTTGATCCCAAGCCCAATCGGTTTGTCCCTGCTTTTCGTTAGCCTTGATGTTCTCACGTTTTACACCATCAACAGACTGCAACTTGATGGAAAGCATCTGGCCTGACAAGCGGTTTACGAAAGAATAGGTGTATTGGACACCGGCTGATGTCGCATGCGGCGTTTTCTTTACCTGCCACAATGTACCAAGCAATTTGTCGACATTGCCGGTCCAGGTCGAAGTGCTTTGCAGACCAAATTCGCTATCGTCATTGACAGACAGAACATCGGTCGAAGCTCCTAAATGAATAAAAGAACCATCCTTAACGTCATCTGCACCGTAAGCAGCAGCATTCGCATTAAAGGACAATCCACCAGCTACCAGAGCGGCAGCCAAAAGAGTAGAAAATCTCTTGTTCATAATCATTAATAATTAATTGTTAATAAAATAGTGTTTAAAAATCCAACAACTAATTTCACGAAGGGGAAAAACAACCCCCCGCGAATGATTATGAACGGGCATAAAAAAACGCGGGTCAATTGTCTATTACTAATCTTAAGGCTCTGGTAAGCCCACACACCAATAATAGAACAATAGCCCGCGCCTTATACGATATAACACTCTCTTCCCATAACAATGGGAGATGAATTTATACGTAACCAGCGCAAGCATTTACTGTCCATTATTCCGGTGTGTTTAAAATTTACCAGATTTTAAGATTGGAATAATCTTCGTAAAATGCTTACAATATGTAATTGATCCCGCGCTCCGTGGGCCGCTGCCCACTACGGAATCGTTACAAAGGTAAATAGGTTTTCCGAATCAACAAGGGAAAACGCCCATAATTTTCCAAAACAGATGGGTTACAGGACGAAACAATACCGTTTATGCAACATATTCCTGAAACCACTGCTCTTCGGGAGAGCGTTCATTTACGTATTCTGCGTTATCTGCGTCCGGTTTATTAGATATGACACACTGCCACTGCACATAAGGAAATAAACAAATCAGCCGGGTTATCGAACAAGCAACAACCCGGCTGATTCAATTGGTTAGCATTGATAAATCACAATCCATTAATTTCCTCTACCGACAAACCGGTACATTGCGCAATCGTTTCAATATTGATCCCCTGTTTTTTAAAATTGGCAGCAATAAGACGTTGTTCTTCGATTTTGCCTTCTGCTTTACCTTCTGCTAAGCCTTTCTCCATCCCATCTTCAAAACTTGTGTCAAGGGCAGCAGAAAGGTCGCGCTCGACGGAGAGGCTCAATTCATATTCCAGGCGTTGGTCGGGGGTCATGCGCTCTACCTCCACGATGCTTTTCAGCTTGCGGAATATCTGATTGTTCAGTTCTTGGGGTAATCGTTCCATGATCTCGATGTTATTTAAAACGTATAACCACTTCTTATAAAGCGTGTCGCACTCATGCAAAGGTAATACAAATTTTGGCATTTCAAGATAGATTTCATTCAGTGTTTCACTAAACGGGACTTTCAGTTCCCGATCCATACGCACTACATCCCAACGATATTTATGGGGCAATGACGATTCCATTACATAGTTCAGGATGCAGACGACATAAACTTTACTGATCTGATAGTTCCACCGTTTACGGATTTTTTCGTCCGGTTCTTTTTCTAACTTTTCCTTTACAATCATGGACTGTTGCTGAATGGCGAACGAAGCATAATACAACACCCTGTCGGAAAAATACTTCTGACGGCTTTTCTGCATCTCGCAAATGAAGACTTCTCCTTTTTCGTTTTCGCAGAAGATATCAAAAACGGCACGTCGCTGATCCTGCTTCAAACCGAGCATCTCGACATTCCGGAATGTGATGTCGACAATCACTTCCTGTTGAATCACTTCGTTTAGAAAACTGATAATGAGATCTTTGCTTACTTCGCTGCCGAAAATTTTCTTCCAGCCAAAATCCGAGAAGGGATTGATAAATTTGTTCATAATTAATTGTTTTAGTTGTTACTATTAACACTTCTTTGGCAAAGGTAGACAAATATTGCATATAGAGTGAATAAAAATGAAATTATTTTTATTGCTGTTTCCACAGGTATAGAATCCTGTTTGTTTTATATATGGCAAGTTTTGAATCTTCTGCAAACCTGACAAATTACAATAACCCCCATTTTCGACTATTTTTCTATTTCGTCCGAAATCTTGATCGATTTTGGATTGACTCTTTTCACGGTTTAAGCTCCCCTTTCTGACAATAGGAAAAACGAGGTGCGCAGTCCGTTCCCAAAAGCGTGCAATTTGATTACCCAAAAGCGGAAACGCCGACAATATGATAAAGCTTAACTCCCGGAGAATCGAATATTTGAAAACAAAACGGACGGCGTTCCAAATATCCCAAGGAAATTCAGGTGCTTTTTTGCCCTTATGACGGTCCTCTTTTCAATTACGACCGTCCTAATCGCCATTACGACCGTCCTAATCTTCGCGAGGTGCCGAGTGCACTATACATTAGCACGGTCGCAATGGCAAAGAGGACGGTCGTAATTGCGGAAAACGCTCAAAAAAGCGGAAAAAGTCCCTTTTTGAGGTCAAAAAAGCGGATTAACATTTGTTCTGTTTCGGATGTCTTTTGGACTTGAAAAATGCGTTTTTTACAATAAGCCCCCCTGCCGCAGGCTCTCTTTTGCCGTTGATTTCAATCAACGGGTTGCTAAGTTCCCGGCTTTGCCGGATTCCTCTGCGGGTTTAAACCCCTTTCAAATATCTACAGGCAATCTCTATTAAAGGGGCTAAAGCCCACAGAGGAAGAGGCTTTGCCTCTAAGCTCTAAAACCGTTCGTTAAAACGAAACGGCAAAAGAGAGCCTGCGGCAGGGGGACTTATTGTAAAAAACGCATTTTTTGAGCTCGAAAGATCCCCTAATTCAAACAAATGTCAACCTACTTTTCAGCTGCCAAAAAGGAGCTTTTTCCTATGATCAGGCACCTTATCGCCATGAAGAGGGACTTTATCACTCTGATCCGGAACTTTATTGCCCTGAAGTCGGACTTCATATAGTACGAAGTCAACCTTCAGAGCGATGAAGCGTTACTTCAAGGGAATTTTCTGCGCACCTCACGGCAACCCCCCCCCAAAATTTCCTTTAGATATTTGGAACGCAGTCCGCCTTCGTTCGCAAATATTCGATTCTCCGGGAGTTAAGGTTTATCACTTTACTGTTGTTTTCGGTTATCAACAATCAAATTGCACGCTTTTTGGAATAGGCTCGGCATCTCATATTCTCTGTTGTCACCCGAGTGGGTTAAAACCGTGAAAAAAGTCAAACCAAAATCAATCAAGATTTCGGACGAAATAGAAAAACAGTCGAAACAGGGGGTTAATGTATATTTTTCAATTTGCAAAAGGTACAAACATAAGAATATTTGAATCAAAATAGCAGGCTTTGTAGGGACAGTTCGCGAACTGCCCGGGTAGCGACGATGGGCATATTTGTTGACACGGAGGGCGGTTCGCGAACCGCCCCTACGAGGTCTGTTTGTTTCACTTTTAACGACAATAACTATTACTTTGTCAAGAGAACCGACGGCCTACGCCTTAGAAGGGCGTTGGCCCTTAAATTAAATTCAAGATTATTTTATCTATAGCATCACACATAAATTCCCTCCTTCTCAATTCTGTTTCTCAACAGAGTATCCATGTGATCACGCAATCGGACTATATCGACATTACAACCGAATAAAGTTTGTAAATCTTCTTTTATGTGTACCAAGGCAAACATATTAGGTTTTGAAGTTTCTAAATAAACATCAACATCGCTATCTTCCGTTTGCTCTCCTCTGGCAACAGAACCAAATATTCCCATACGAGTAATGCTGTACTTAGATGCATTCATCTTCATATAGTCACGTAAGAGATTTATGTATTCAGCTGTTGATCTCATCTTTTCTCATTTGTTTCTACAAAAATATATATTCATGTGGCAAAACCAAATGATGGAGCTCTCTCTTTTATATGGTGATAAGTCTTTACCTTCTGTAAATTCATTTGCCATTGCTTTTAGCTCTATAACTTTATCTGCATAGGCTCTCTTTTTCTCTGCAATCAACTTTTCAATATACTCCCTGTTGGGACATTTGGCTGTTGGTTTATTCGCTTTGAAATCCCAATACTTAGGATTAAGGGAAATTCCAAGACTTTCATACTTCATTTTTCTGTCTTTACAGACACGCAACATCAAAGGCGACTCATTGTTTTTCAACACCTTAGACTTGTAGCATACGACACTAATTGTTGTACTCATGGTTTAAACGCTGGTTTAAACACCGGTTTAAACAACCCACGAAAAACACAGAAAAAGGCATAAAAAAAGCAGTTACCTAAAAAGATAACTGCTTGATTTTGTGAGCCGAAAGCCGGACTTGAACCGGCGACCTACGCATTACGAATGCGTTGCTCTACCAACTGAGCTATTTCGGCAACATTTAATTCTTGAATGCGGGCGCAAATATAGTAAGTCTATTCGACATCTGAAAGAAGTTTGGCTAAAAAATCATCTAAATCTGCATCTAAATCTTTCAACAGAGGATCATCCAAGCGCAGATTTTCATCATCGAGGAAGAGAAGTTCCTCAATAACAGAGAAATCCTCATCCGTCAGGCTTACTGAAAACGGTTTCAGGAAACAGGGGTTATCAAATGCTTTTTTGGTAACCAGAACAGCAAGCACGGCTTTCAAGGTTGCAGCGACCTGCTGAGTGAACTGTTCGTCGTCACACGCCACATTCACCCAATCAAAAATGATAGTCTTTTCTACCAGCGCATCTTCTTCATCATAAATCAGCAGTTCTCCGCTCTCAGCATCTACCTGCACATACAGATCACTGTAACAGTTACCGGCTTCGTTCGCAGCGAGCTTATTGATAGCTGAATTGAAGGTCGTTTCTATGACAGCCTGGATCTTTGCATTGTTTGCACTCATATCTTATTATTTATTCTTTAATCGAAACGTCTGCCAAAAGTAATAATAATTCAGAGAATATCGGACTATTATTGTCCAAATTGCTTATTTAGTTTTTGATCGGACCGGATACGCCCGCCAAGAGCCTCAAGATACAGCTGTTGCATTTTCGTATATTTGTAATCCTGGCCCTTCTTACTATTAAAAAGATTATATGATTTAGTCGCCCACTCGAAGGCATCCGCTAACTGCGTATTCATTTCATAATACAAGGCTAAATTAGAAGCAGCCTTTGCCCGTTCCTTCCAACTCGAAGAATTTGTATAGATATGTCGCCAGCGGAAAGCGGCTTCTTCCCATTTGTCAGACAAGGCATACGCCGTCGCTTCTTTCCAACGGGCACCTTCTCCTTTAAAGAACCAGCGGGTTTCATTTTCCCAGTGAGGGACGAAGTTTGGAGTCACCTTTGCACCGATATACTGTCCGGCAGCCTGGAGAGCTTCATCCGGAGAGGGCAAGTAGAGCTTCAGCAATTCCATATTGTCGGCACTCTCCGACCAAAAAACACTGTCTTCCATATAGACTGTCGCCAACGGATTATCACGCCCGGCAGGTAACTACGGACAACACCGGAAATATGGACATCGACACCGCCTGCAACAAATCCTTCGGCAAAAGCAACCACATCCTTCTCCATCTGGAACAACAAGCGGTCGAAGGATATAATAGCATCCGTACCTGTTTCTTCACAAAGCTCTTTTACCGCTTCGGGAGTCAACTTTTCATCCACCAGATGTTTACCATCCCGGCGAGTTCCGTCATGATAAAGCAGGACATCATTAAAAAAAGAGACATCGACAATTGATTTTCCCAATGAACGACAAGCGTCGAACAAAGCGCTGTCTGCACGGGCACGAGCTGTGTCCTGCACGGTTCCATACAAATTATAGGTATAGCCGGCGTTGTCTGGTTGAGGAACGGCGTTATTGACAACCAACACCTTGCCGACACTTTTAGGGAAAGTTACCTCGGCGGGATTATAAGTTTCTATTCCAATGTATTCAATAGTACTGCATGCCGACAACAAGCAGACTATTGACAGGTACAACAGTGTTCTCATCTTTTACAATTATGAATTATAAATTATGAACCATGAATCACAAGTCATGAATCATAATCCATAATTCATAATTCACAATTCCTATCATGCCATATCACAAACGGCTTTGAAATAGCCGATAGATTCAGCGATACCGAGGAAAGGATCTTTCATATCCTTCTCGAACTCAAGACTACACATTCCTGTATAGTTCACTTCGCGCATCATACGGATCAGCGCAGGGAAGTCGATCTTTCCGCGTCCGATTTCGATACCGCGTCCGGCTTTGGAAGAATCCGTCACATCCTTAATGTGCATATCGAACACACGGGTATGATATTTCTTCAGGTCGGCAACAGGATCGCAACCATTACGCAAATCGTGGCCGACATCCAGACACATACCGATACGCCGATCCAGGTCTTTTGTATGTTCCCAAACATCCGTTGCATCCGGATAAGTCTTGATATCAGGTCCGTGCAAGTGGATTGCATAGTTGAAGTCATACTCTTTTACTTTCTTGTCTACGTAAGGTAAAAGTTCGTAATTAGGTACACCCACTATCGTCTTCACTCCTACACGTTTTGCATATTCAAAACCGCGGTCGATTTCAGCCTCGCTCTTCATATAGATAGGACCGACGGCATATCCGGTCACACCATACGAAGCACATTTGTCGTGGAAAGCCTTGATCTGTTCGTCAGTGCTGTCCAGCGGCAAATGGAAATCCTTGATACAAAGATAATGAATATCCAGACGCTGCAAAGTTTTTAACGTAGTTTCCAAGTCAAAGTTCACAAATGTATATCCCGCCATTCCCAAATGGAAAGGATTGACTGCCTTTGCAGCCTTAGGCTTTACTGGATCGGGCAACCCGGCTTTAGCCATACTTGCCGTACCTAACAGGATAGCTCCTGCCAGCCCTTTCTTAAAAAAGGATCTTCTTGATTTCTCCATGATATTAAATTATGTGTTTGTGTTATATGCAGCAAATATAGCTTTTTTTTGGTGTGCACGATAACATTTAAGAAAGAAATAAGGTCTTTAGCTGAAATTAATCAATTCATTTCCGCTGTAATTTTACGTAAAAGACAGAACCTTCGCCAACTTTCGAAGTCACACTGATGGTACCGCCCATTTTTTCAAGTAAGCCTTTACAGATTGCCAGCCCTAACCCGACACCCTTACTCCAGTCGTCAAGCTGTACAAAACGGCTAAAGATATGATCCAGTTGCTCTTGCGGAATGCCTTCACCCGTATCTTGCACGAAAAAGCAGACTTCGGAATCAGTCAGATTGTACCCAAAACGGATATAACCTTCTTCCGTATGCTTAATAGCATTCGTCAACAGGTTTGTCAGCACCTGTGTCAGGCGATTACGATCCGTATAAAGCACGCAAGGCGGACATTCCGCAAGTTGCAGTTCAACATCTTCAGGCATTCTCATATGAATAACGTTATATATTTCATCCATAAGAGCCGGTAAGTCGTGTTCTTCATAGCTAAGCGAAATAGTATTCGACTCGATTTTCGAAATGTCCAACACATCCGAGATCAAGCGTTGCAATAAATCGTTATTATTTTGGATAATCCCCGCAAACTGCCGCCGCATCTCCGGATCTTCTTCGTCAATCAACACCTGGGAAAAACCTACAATCGCATTCAACGGCGTACGGATCTCATGATTCATATTAGCAAGGAATGCAGATTTCAACTGGTCGGATTCTTCTGCTTTCTCCTTGGCCTTTTTCAGCTGGGCGCCGTGACGGCGATGCAGATGCACAAGGAATATCAACAGGCAGCAAAGAAGAACAAGTGCACCCACACCAATCCAGAGATAAAGCAGCTGCGTACGCCCCTTTAAGGCCTCCATCTCCATTTGCTTGTTCGCCAGTTCGAGTTTATCGACATTATGCTGTGTCCTCATATCGGCCAGTTCCTTGTAGTATTTGGTCGATGACAATGAATCATTCAGTAGCGCATATTGCCGATAGGTGACAGCTGCATCCTGATAACGTTTCGCCTCCATTAAAAGCCCTGCTTTATTCGCTAAAAGATCAATACAGGAAGACATAAAATTGGCTTGCTTGTAATGTTCATACAACTCGTCATACAATGCTATGGCTTTATCATAATCACCCGTATGCTTGTAAAAATGGGCATAAAGTGTCTTAACTTCCAACACCCTGTTTCCCATTTTATATTTCTTAAATATCGCTTCAGCCCGTTGAATATGCGTCAAGGCCATATCATATTGACCTAATGAGATATAAGCTTGGGCATAACTACGATTCATTATATATTTAAGCGCATAAATGGGGTTTTCGTCATCCAGCTGTTCTATCCCTTCCGCATCACACTGGTCAAGATATCCCTTCAACATATTCAGGTATTCCAATTTCTTATTCATATCGGAAGACTTGTTCAACAATTGGCGGATTATATTCACACGTTTGACCAAAGGCGCATTTCTCATCACCATCCCGGCCAACACCTCTTCATACAATGCCAATCCCTCCTTATCCAAATTATTGGACAAATAGTAATCCGCCAATGCCTGATTAGCCATATCGGCACCATCCGGATAGTCCAATTCCACAGACAACCTTTTCAATGAATTGATGCTATCCAAAGCCTCTTTATTACTTTTCGCCCTTACCAGGACATAAGCATACCAGGCTTTCATCCGGAACATTTCTTCCAATCTGTTTTGTTCGTACAATAAAGGAATAGCCTGCTGCATATAATAGACCATACTATCGATTTCACTCGAGTAATAATATCTGACAAGCAAGAAAAGAGCTGTTGCTTCATAGTGGGCATTTTGCCTCTTCCTGGCTTCATCCAGGAAATGTTTGGTATAGGTCAGACGATCAGCATATTCGACATGCCTCACTACAGAATCATACATCTGTTGCAAGAAAACCGTATCCATATCCGTTACCGATTGCCGGTTCGCGGGAAAAACCCGGTTTATACAACAAATATTACCCAATAGTATCAATATTACCCCCAATAAATGCTTTTTCATCAGTTTTCTATTTTTCTTAAATACGCTTATTCGGGCGGATCGTGAACAGGAAGCGTTACTGAAAACATAGAACCTTCACCTAACTTGGACTTCACGGTAATCGTTCCTCCCATTTTCAATATCAACCCCCTACAAATTGCAAGCCCTAATCCAACCCCTTTACTCCAATCGCTTAATTGGACAAAACGACTAAAAATACTTTCCAGTTTATCTTCGGGTATCCCTTCGCCTGTATCTTCGACATAGAACCGGAGATCGTTTTCCAACGTTTCATACCCGAAACGAATAAACCCTTTTTCCGTATGCTTTATCGCATTGTTGAGCAAGTTAGTAATAATTTGCGTAAGACGCATACGATCTGTATAAAAATTTATAGCCGAACACTCTTTTAATTCCAGCGTAATACCCTCTGGCATACGCAGAAGCGTTGAACGGTAAATCTCGTCCATCATTTCCGGCAAATAGACATTGAAGTAAGAAAGAGTCATCGTATTTGACTCTATTTTCGACAAATCGAGCACATCGTTGATCAGGCGTTGCAGCAATTCATTATTGCTCTGGATAATTTTCAGATATTCCTGCCGCACTTCCGCCTCATCCTCATCGACCAGCACCTGGGAAAAACCGACTATAGCATTCAGCGGCGTACGGATTTCATGATTCATATTGGCAAGAAATGCCGATTTCATATTATCCGCCTCTTCGGCTTTCTCCTTAGCCAACTGCATTTGCTTACTGTACTTATGACGGGAATAGGTAATAAAACCGAGCGTACCGCAAACCAACAACAGAAGAATCAGCCCGCCTCCCATCATCATCATCTGTGAATGGGCTTTGGACACATCCAGTTCCATCTGTTTATTCTTCAGCTCCAGTTTATCCAAATCATGCTGCGAACGCCAGTTGGCAAGTTCGCTGTAATACTGGCTCGATGTGACCGAATCTTTTAAGGCGATATAGTTCAGATATGTCTCTGTCGCCTTCATCCCCAAACCGGACTTATAATATATTTTCCCTTTATTTTCAAGCATTTCCAGGACAGCACTCTGCCGATTCGTCATTTTGAAATAATCGAGTAAGCTGTCGATTAAGACAAGGGCCTCATTATACCGTCCGACCAGTTGATAATAATAGACTTTGATATTACCCAACGTATATTTTTCTCTTGGCCAGTCATTCCGGTTTGCCAGTTCTTCTGCTTTTTCCAGATTGATCCTTGCCTTTTCCTTATCTTCCTCCAAATAAGCATCGGTAGCCAGGTTTCGATAATAAACATACCAACCATAGTCGAGAGAAGTCTCTTCATTCAATTGAGTCAGTCCCTTATCCTCGCACTCTTGCAAGCTCTTTTTCATTCGTTCCAGAAACATGGTGCGATCATCCGGATCAATATCTTCATTCAATAAATTACGAAGTATATTAAACCGCTTGATAACAGGAGCGCCCCTATTTTCCATGCCGGAAAGAATCTCCTTATACAACAAAACCGCCTCATCCTTCAATCCATGCTTCATATAATAATTGGCCAAAGCCTGATTCGCCATTTCTTCCCCTTCCGGGTAATTCAGCTTTTGGGATAATTCGACCAACTCATGGATTGCAGGCATTACAGACTCCTGATTACCTTCGATCGATAACGAATAGATATTCCAAGCCTTCATCCGGCACAAATCTTCGTACCGCTTTTCCTTAATAAAAAGAGGTTCTGCCTCTGCTATATAATAACGCATACTATCCGGCTTATTCGCATAATAATGCCGGACAAGGAAATAAAGCGCATTTGCCAAACAACTGTCGTTCCGCTGGGCAATCGCTTCGTCATAAAACCATTTGACACACACGCACTCATCTTTAGCATAATTCTGAGCAGCCAATTCATGCAGGCGATCCAGCCTTTCCTTTGCCGGAAGGGCCATTAAAACAGAACGCAAGCTATCCGCCCCGCTGTTTGCATACAACGGGACAAAAGCTTGCGCCAATAACAATAAGGTTAACCAGAGGAGATGCTTCATCTGATTATGTATTTGTTGAAGCCTATTTCTTCAAAGCGGCAATACTTTCTTCGATAGACTTGATTTTACTTTCCGCGTCGGCCTGTTTCTTTCGTTCCATCTCGATCACCTTGGCCGGAGCTTTACTTACAAAACTTTCATTACTTAGTTTTTTCATGACAGAAGTCAGGAAGCCTTGCTGGTACTTCAGTTCGTCCTGAAGCTTAGCCAACTCTTCTTCCACGTCGATCATATTACCCAATGGAACTGCATACTCCGTCGTACGCACCAGGAAAGAAGCAGCACCGGCTGCTTTCTCTTCCGTACGGGATATGGACGACAGGTTACACATCTTGGCAATCACAGCGTTGAAGTGGTCGTTATGCTCGCCCAACATCTGCAATTCCAAAGCTTCCTTATTCGGTATATTTTTCTGGAGGCGTATCGTACGCACTCCACCCACAATTTCTTTTGCAATCTCGAAATCTTCCAGATAAGCGTTATCAACAGGAGCAACCTCCGGTATCAAAGCCACCATCAGGCTCTCGCCTTCCTTACGCGGCTCCAACGCCTGCCACAATTCCTCTGTGATAAAGGGCATGAACGGATGAAGCAGACGAAGCAGGGCATCGAAGAAACCAAGTGTTGATAAGTAGGTAGACTTATCAACAGGTTGTTGATAACCCGGCTTAACCATCTCTAAATACCAGGAAGAGAACTCATCCCAGAAAAGCTTGTAAACAGCCATCATCGCTTCGCTCAGGCGATACTTGCCGAACAGGTCGTCCATCTCGGCAATCGTCTTATCGAGCTGCATCTTAAACCACTTAACGGCAGTAGCCGATGCTTCAGGCTGCGGTATATTCTCGTCTACCGTCCATCCTTTGATCAGGCGGAAGGCATTCCATATCTTATTGTTGAAGTTACGTCCCTGTTCGCACAACGCTTCGTCGAACGGAATATCGTTTCCGGCAGGCGCAGCCATCATCAGGCCCATACGCACACCGTCGGCCCCGTACTGTTCGATAAGCAGCAACGGATCGGGCGAGTTGCCTAACGACTTGGACATCTTACGGCCCAACTTGTCACGCACGATTCCGGTGAAATAAACATTCTTGAACGGCATCTTGCCCCGGTACTCGTAACCCGCCATAATCATACGGGCCACCCAGAAGAAAATGATGTCCGGTCCTGTCACCAGGTCGCTGGTCGGATAGTAATAGTTGATCTCTTCGTTGTCCGGCTCGTTGATACCGTTGAACAGGGAGACAGGCCACAACCAGGAAGAGAACCACGTATCCAGCACGTCTTCATCCTGACGCAAGTCGGCCATCGTCAGCGCCTTGTTTCCGGTCTTTTCCTTTGCCATCTCCAAAGCCTTCTCCGGAGTCTCGGCTACCACGTAGCCGCCTTCGGGCAGGAAGTAAGCCGGGATGCGGTGTCCCCACCAAAGCTGGCGGCTGATACACCAGTCCTTGATGTTCTCCATCCAGTGGCGGTATGTGTTCTTGAACTTCGGCGGATAGAACTTGATGTCGTCCTTCATCACCGGTTCGAGTGCGATCTGTGCCAGATGTTCCATCTTCAGGAACCACTGCATGGACAACTTCGGCTCGATAGGCACGTTGGTACGTTCGGAGAAACCGACTTTGTTCTCGTAGGCTTCCACCTTTTCCATCAGTCCGGCAGCTTCGAGGTCTTTCTCGATCTGCTTGCGGACGTCGAAACGGTCCATACCGACGTACAGGCCGCCGGCTTCGCTGATCGTACCGTTGTCATTGAAGATATCGATAGAAGGCAAGTTATATTTCTCGCCCAGCATATAGTCGTTCACATCGTGCGCCGGAGTCACTTTCAGGCAACCGGTACCGAACTCGATGTCTACATAGTCGTCTTCGATTACAGGAATCACCCGGTTTACCAGCGGAACGATCACCTTTTTGCCTTTCAGCCAAGTGTTCTTCGGGTCGTTCGGGTTGATACACATGGCGGTGTCACCCATGATTGTCTCCGGACGGGTCGTTGCCACGACGGCATAGCGTCCTTCGGCATCGCCTTCCACCTTGTAGCGAAGGTAATACAGCTTGCTGTGTTCTTCCTTATATATAACCTCTTCGTCGGACAGGGCGGTCAACGCCTGCGGGTCCCAGTTGACCATGCGGACACCGCGATAGATCAGTCCTTTCTCGAACAGGTCGACAAAGACCTTGATTACGCTTTCGGAGCGCAGTTCGTCCATCGTAAAGGCCGTGCGGTCCCAGTCGCAGGAAGCGCCGAGTTTGCGCAACTGTTTGAGAATGATGCCTCCGTGCTCTTCTTTCCACTCCCAGGCATGTTTCAGGAAGTCTTCGCGTGTCAGGTCGGCCTTCTTGATCCCCTGCTGTGCAAGACGGTTCACGACTTTCGCTTCCGTCGCGATGGAAGCGTGGTCCGTCCCCGGCACCCAGCAAGCGTTCTTTCCCTGCATGCGGGCGCGGCGAACCAGAATATCCTGAATGGTATTGTTAAGCATGTGTCCCATGTGAAGCACGCCTGTGACGTTTGGGGGCGGAATGACGATTGTGTACGGCTCACGGCCATCGGGTTTCGACTTGAAAAAGCCGTTATCCAACCAATACTGATACCACTTACCCTCTACTTCTGCGGGATTGTACTTACTTGCAATTTCCATATTGTCTTGTTCTTATTTTATCTTTATTTAGATTCAGGCAAAGCCTCTCCTTTGGGGTGCAAAAGTACAAAAATAATACAGATAAGTATAACCTAAATAATATTTGTTCTACATTAAGTCACCCATAAACCAAAATTCAAAGACTTAAAGTTTATCCAAAACCATTGCTCTACGCTTCGGCCGGAATCGGCTGGAACAAATATGCGTTCCCCACAAACGTCCGCTCCAGCTTCCCTTCCGCCGTCATCCGTTTCAGGTCGGCGGCGGCTTTCGTCTTTCCGCAGCGGCAAAGCCCGCGATAGATTTTGCCGGAAATATAGGGATGCGTCTTCAGGTATTCCATTGTGCGCGCCTCACACTCTTCGGACGAGAAGCCGGCCCGTTCGCTCTGCTGCGAACGCTCCAAAGGCATCGTACGCAGGCGGTCGCGCAGTTCGGTTGCCGAGCGGAACGTCACATCCTGGAAATGCACCGACTCGGCACGTATCTCCTTCTTATCCAACACCGGACGGGCTTTCAGCGAGACACTGAACGTCCCGATGCCTTCCAACTCGATGTTCTGACCGAACATCAGCGCGTCGACCATCAGGTCTTGTACCAACTGCAACATTCCTGTGATATCTGCCGACGAGAAGGACGAACGTCCGCGGGCGCTGGTGATCAAATCTTTCAAACGAACTGTTTTCCAGGGGGCAAAACGGGGATAAAGAGGTTGTTTAATGTCCGTTTTCCCCATACTCGGACGGCGGACCAACTTGTACTCTGCTGACATTTTGTTTATCTTTTAAGTGTTTTCACGTTATCTATTAGCTCTTTCTCTATGGTATCTTAGCTCTTTCCTTGTTGTCCGTTAGTTGTCCGCTTGGTGGCGAACGATCGTTCGCTTGCCGCCGGACGATCGTTCACCGCCAAGCGGACGATCGTTCACCGGGCGGCGGACAACTAATGGATGCTATACAAAGATACAAACTATACCGAAGAAACGGTTAACATATATAAAGAAAAAGCGTAATATTCTATTTCCCGCCGTCCCACTTGCAGCATTGCGTAAAAGCCAGTATCTTTGTGAGCTATCTATATATAATAAGGAATATGATAAAACGCTCACAGCAGAGAGGCACAGATAAGAACAGAGTCCCGCGCGGACGCAAAGTAACGGTGAAAGAAGAGGGCACATTGCTCCCTTTCCTGTTCAGTCTTTTAAACGAACAGAGCAAGAGTTCCGTCAAGGCACTGCTCGCTCACGGACAGATTTCGGTCAACGGAAAGGTGACCTCCCAGTTCGACACGCCGCTCGCCGCGGGCGACGAAGTGACAATCAGTTACGAACGGGGGAAAGTGGAGTTCAACAATCCGCTGCTCACGATCGTTTGGGAGGATGACGACCTGATCGTGGTAAACAAAAAGGAAGGACTGCTTTCGGTGTCGAGTACGCGCGTGAAAGAGCGGACGGCTTACCACCTGCTCAGCGAGTATGTGAAGAAGTCGGACCCGCGAAACAAGATATTCGTCCTTCACCGTCTCGACCGCGACACATCCGGATTGATGATGTTTGCCAAGAACCAGCAGGTACAAAAGGAACTGCAAGGAAACTGGAACGCAGCCATCACGGCACGCACATATGTAGCCGTAGTGGAAGGACGGCCGGAAAAAGACGCGGACCTGATCGTTTCGAACCTGACGGAAAATGCGCAGATGCAGGTCTACGTCACGGCTGAAGGCGACGGCAAAGAGGCGATCACACGCTATCGCCTGCTGCACAGCAACGGCTCTTATTCCCTTCTTGAGCTCGACCTCGAGACGGGCCGCAAGAACCAGATACGTGCACAAATGCAGTCTATCGGTCACTCCATAGCCGGCGATTACAAATATGGAGCAGAGACAGATCCCACCGGACGGCTGATGCTTCACGCCCGACGGCTCTTCTTTATCCACCCGGCGACGGGTGAAGAGATGCGTTTCGAGACGCGCATTCCCGATAAGTTCACATCTTTGGCAAAATAAATAAAAACAGAAAGAATAGTATGAAGAAGCTCATGAGTACCTTGATGTTAGTGCTTGTCGCACTGACCGTGCAGGCACAGATTCTCCAGCCTGTGAAATGGAAGATCAAACTGGAAGACACCGGTTCGGCCGAAAAGGAAATCGTATTTACCGCTACCGCCGAAAAGGGCTGGCACCTGTACGACCAGGATCTGCCGGAAGGCGGACCGGTCTCGACCTCGTTTACGTTCGAGACGCTGAACGGAGCCGAGCTGATCGGCAAGCCGACCTCGTCCGTCAAACCGACTGTCGTCTACGACGAACTGTTCGCCATGAACCTGCGTTGGTATCCGGGCACAGTGTCGTTCACGCAGAAGATTAAAGTGACCGACCCCGCCAAGTTCAAGGCAGAAGGTGAGGTTGAGTTCATGGCTTGTAACGACGAGACTTGTCTGCCGCCCGACCGCGTGGAGTTCTCGTTCGACAAGAAAAATATAAAGATGACGGCTACAGCCGAAACGGCGCCCGAAACGATCCAGGAGGATCAGGAAAAGACCGCCGCCGCACAGCCCGATAGCGAAAAGATTACGGAAGATGTCACCACACCGGTGGCTTCTACTCCGGCTGTAGACAAAAAACCGGTTGATAATTCTCCGGCCAAAATATCCAACGAACTGACCAACGACGCTGCTCTCTGGACGCCGGTAATCGACCAGATGAAAGCATTCGGCGACACGACAGTTTCCGCCACCGACACGTCCTGGCTGTTTATCTTCTTCGCCGGCTTCCTGGGTGGTTTGATCGCCCTGCTGACTCCGTGCGTATGGCCGATGATTCCGATGACGGTCAGCTTCTTCCTCAAACGGACGAAGGACCGCAAGAAAGCGATCCGCGACGCGGTGACGTACGGGCTTTCCATTATTGTGATTTATTTAGTGATGGGATTGCTGATTACGGGGATATTCGGGGCAAGCGCGTTGAATGACTTGTCGACAAATGCGATCTTCAATATCATATTCTTCCTGCTGTTAGTGGTATTCGCCATCTCTTTCTTCGGAGCATTCGAAATGGTGTTGCCCTCTTCCTGGACGAATAAGTTAGACACGAAGGCGGATTCGACAACCGGTATTATCAGTATCTTCTTTATGTCATTTACGCTGGTGCTGGTTTCTTTCTCCTGCACGGGTCCGATCATCGGAACGTTGCTTGTACAGGCGGCTTCGATGGGAACGGCTGTCGGGCCGGCGATCGGTATGTTCGGCTTTGCATTGGCTTTGTCCATTCCGTTCAGCCTCTTCGCGATCTTCCCGAATATGTTGCAAAGTATGCCGAAGTCCGGCGGTTGGCTGAACTCGGTTAAAGTCGTATTGGGTTTCCTCGAACTGGCATTGGCGTTGAAGTTCCTTTCTGTAGCGGACTTGGCTTACGGATGGCGCTTGTTAGATCGTGAGGTGTTTATCGTGCTTTGGATCGTAATCTTCGCGCTGTTGGGTTGCTATCTGTTGGGCAAGATTAAGTTCAGCCACGACAGCGACCTGCCGTATGTATCCGTGCCGCGCCTGTTTATGGCGATCATCTCGTTCGGTTTCGCTGTTTATATGGTTCCGGGTCTTTGGGGCGCTCCGTTGAAGGCGATCAGTGCGTTCGCTCCTCCTTTGTACACGCAGGATTTCAACTTATATGAAAGCGAAGTGCATGCTGCCTACGACGACTACGAGTCCGGCATGGCGCGTGCCAGACTGCTGAACAAGCCGGTTATGATCGACTTCTCCGGTTTCGGTTGCGTGAACTGCCGTAAGATGGAAGCATCTGTGTGGACCGATCCGAAAGTAAAACAGCTGTTGGAGAACGATTATGTCCTAATCACCCTGATGGTGGACGACAAGACGAAGTTGCCCGAGCCGATCACAATCGAGGAACATGGCAAGACGCGTAAGCTGAAAACCATTGGCGACAAGTGGAGCTATCTGCAACGCAGCAAGTTTGGGGCGAACGCCCAACCGTTCTACGTCCTGCTGAATGCCGACGGTGAACCGCTCGGCCCGTCTTATGCATTCAACGAAGACGTATCCAAATACGTCCAGTTCCTGCAAAACGGGTTGAAAGTATTTAAGGAACAAGGGAAATAATTTGCCAATAGATCAATGTGCAATATGCAATTAAGAAGAGACACTTTCCAATTGGCATATTGGCACATTGACACATTAATACATTATCTATAATGGCTACGAAACAAGAAAAGATGGAAGCCTTCGGACAGTTGCTCGACATACTGGACGAGCTTCGCGTAAAATGTCCCTGGGACCGTAAACAGACCAACGAAAGCCTTCGGACGAACACAATCGAGGAGACTTACGAATTGTGTGATGCCATCATGAAAGATGACAACAATAACATTAAAAAGGAATTGGGCGACCTGCTTCTGCACGTTGTCTTTTATGCCAAAATCGGCGAAGAAAAGGAGGCATTCGACATCAAGGACGTATGCGACAGCCTTTGCCAGAAACTGATCTATCGCCATCCGCACGTTTTCGGAGACGCACAGGCAGACACAGCCGGCAAAGTCGAACAAAGCTGGGAACAACTCAAGCTAAAGGAAAAAGGCGGTAACAAAACCGTACTCGAAGGCGTCCCTGCTTCCCTGCCCTCTGTCGTTAAAGCCCACCGCATACAGGATAAGGCGCGCAACGTAGGCTTCGACTGGGAACAGCGCGACCAGGTCTGGGACAAGGTACACGAAGAATTTACCGAGCTGAAGGCAGAAATAGACAAAATGGATGCAGACAAGATGGAAGCTGAATTCGGCGACCTGTTCTTCAGCCTGATCAACGCAGCCCGCCTCTACAAGATCAATCCGGACAACGCCCTGGAACGCACGAACCAAAAGTTTATCCGCCGTTTCAACTATCTGGAAGATCATACCATCAAAGAAGGCAAGTCGCTGAAAGAAATGTCTTTGGAAGAAATGGACCGTATCTGGGATGAGGCAAAAGCGAAAGGGCTATAAAAAACAAAAGGGGAACCGACATCACGTCGCCACCCCTCCCTTAACTTAAACGCCAAAACTAAATCTAAACAAAAAACACAAATAATGATAATATTTTATTTCTTTTTAATCTCTTCTTTCTTATCTCCGTCTCTCATAAACTCCCGTGCGAACTTTCCTTCTGCACGCTTGTATTTGTAAAGCTTCTTAGGAGATAATATCTTTTTAAACTTCTCGTAATACTCCTTTTCCAGTTGTGCTTGCTTCATGTCCACGCTCACACACTCATCGATTACCTTCAAGTAGTCAGCATCGGTAGCATTCTGATTGTGCCTTAAATCTTTGGATAGTTTACGACATTCACGACCGGCCTCAAACATCTTTTCCTGCAGTTCGTTACAAAGAGGAATAAACGCTGCTGCCTCTTCGGGGGTCAAGCCCATTTCTGCCGTAATAAAAGCATTTTTCTTAGCAAGAAATGCTTCTCTATCAAAATTTCGATGCTGTTTCCCACTTTGAGCGTGAGCACTGAATGAGAACACAACTGAACACGCCACAAATGTAATAAAAAATATTTTATTCATACAAGTATTATTACAAAAATATTTTGTCAAACTTATTTTTTCTTCATTTTATTCGATATCTTCCATTTCTTCTGCCAATATATAACCGGCATACTGCTCTTCCAGATACTCCAAGTACTCTTCGTCCTCGGCCGCTTGCAGAGCGGAAACTACTTTAGGAGACACCTCTGTTTTCACGAGTAATGAGTCCGTTTTAGCCGCCTGATCCTCCGGCCCGACCAAAACTTTAAAGAACAACCCCAGTCCGGCAAAAACCGCTGCCATATATAACCAGGGACGAACACGGTCCATCAAGGAAACTTTTTTCACCTCCTTTTCAGGCTCTCTTTCGGGAAGCTGACTCATGATGTTCGCCGTCAACCCTTCCATATACCCTTTGGGCACGGTGAAAGGATTTTTCCCTTTAAGACGGTCCAGATTATTTTGTTCTATTTTCATATCATCTCTCTTTTATGTTCTTTTGACAAATGGTAATACGAAAGGTTTAAACGTCCTTTGTTAAAAACTCCTCTACTTTTTTCACGGCATGATGATAAGAGGCTTTTAAAGCGCCTACAGAAGTTCCGAAAATCTCAGACATATCCTCATATTTCATATCGTCAAAATATTTCATGTTAAACACAGCCCGTTGCTTCTCCGGCAATGTCAGGATCGCTTCCTGCAACTTCATCTGTGCGGCATCCCCATCAAAATACTCGTCCCCTTTCAGGCGCTCCAGCAAAAAAACATCCGTATCATCGATCGAAACGTTATTCTGCGCACGCTGCCGGTTCAGGAAAGTAATGCATTCGTTTATCGCAATCTTGTACAGCCAGGTCGACAGCTTCGCCTCTCCCCGGAAATAGTCGATATTCGTCCAGGCTTTAAGGAATGTATTCTGCAATAAATCGTTAGCATCGTCATGGTCCAATACCATTTTCCGTATCTGCCAATACAACTTCTCCCCATAGAAGTTAACAACCTGCGCAAAGGCATCACGTTGATGTGCCGGATCACGTAATTGTTCTACTATCTCTTCCTCTATATATTGTTGCATTCCTACTACTCACTAATTTGGGGTAAATATAAGAAAATAATCGTTATCTCCCTCTCTTCATTCCAATACAGACAGAAATTATCGATCAAAGTTTAATTATGCATTATACAATAAGGCATAAAAAAGCGGACAACTTTTACAAGTTATCCGCTTTCGAAGTGCCCAGAACAGGACTCGAACCTGCATGCCTCTCGACACACGCACCTGAAACGTGCGCGTCTACCAATTCCGCCACCTGGGCCTTTCAACACTTTTCAGTGAAACAATCTCTCTCGATTGCGAGTGCAAAAGTAACTGTTTTTTTTGAAATACCAAACGCTTTGACAAAAAAGAATGACAATTCCCGTCACTTTTTGAAAAGTTCTATTCTTTTATATCTTCAATATGATAAGAACTTTCTCCTCCTCTGTAAATCCGGCCTTTCCATTTCCCTTTAGATTGTTTTTGCGATCCGGTAACTTTATCTTTAAAAGTAACTACATAAGTGACAGTCATAACATCCCATTTTTGTTTCCACTTATATGTTAATCGACAATAAGCTGAAATCACAATTGAAGATGCAAGCACTTGGTCTGTGGCACTATACTGCACCATATCGGTATACAAATTTCCTTTTGTAGTAAAAATCTTACCATCCACTATCTCAGACGGCGTTGGAACTTTTACAGAATCTCCTTCTGCAAGTAAGAATGCATTCACGTCATCACTCTGAAATAGTGATTCGTTCTTTAAGCCTTCTTCATCAGAAGTAGTATATGTCATTTTTGAAGGTGTATCATTATCAATCACACGCGGCATCCCATCTACCAATTCAGACTGGACACCATCGCCTTCTTCCAAGCTATACTCAATACTGGTCAATACATATTGCGGAACACTGGGCAACTCTTCATCATCCTTATCACAAGCGGAGAAAAGGAACAAGCACAAGACAAAAGGTAATAATCGTTTCATACAGTTTAATTTTAAGCTGCTCTAAAGATACGAAGAAATAGTAATCATATCTCCCACCCTTATCTCTTTAACCATGATTAACAAAAGAAAACGGCCACCTCCCTTTCGGGAAGCAGCCGCTTTTTGATTTATGCTTTATGGGAAGAATTACATCATACCGCCCATGCCACCCATACCCGGGTTCATAGCTGGAGCTGCAGGAGCTTCTTCTTTCTTTTCAGCGATCACACATTCTGTAGTCAGGAACATACCTGCGATAGAGGCTGCATTTTCCAAAGCTACACGTGTTACCTTAGTCGGGTCGATTACACCGGCTGCACACAAGTTTTCATACTTGTCTGTACGAGCGTTATAACCGAAGTCACCCTTGCCCTCTTTCACTTTCTGAACAACTACTGCACCTTCTTTACCGGCGTTGGCAACGATCTGACGCAACGGTTCTTCGATCGCACGTTTAACGATTTCTATACCGGTTGTTTCATCTTCGTTTTCACCCTTCAGACCTTCCAGAGATTCGATAGCACGGATGTAAGCAACACCACCACCAGGAACCGTACCTTCTTCGATTGCAGCACGGGTTGCATGCAAAGCGTCGTCTACACGGTCTTTCTTTTCTTTCATTTCTACTTCAGAAGGAGCACCAACGTAAAGAACGGCAACACCACCGGCCATCTTAGCCAGACGTTCCTGCAGTTTTTCTTTGTCGTAGTCAGAAGTCGTATTTTCGATCTGTGTTTTGATCTGACCGATACGAGCCTGGATAGCAGCTTTGTCACCGGCACCGTTAACGATGATAGTGGTATCCTTATCTACTGTAATCTTTTCAGCAGTACCCAGCATATCCATTGTAGCACCTTCCAGCTTCAAGCCTTTTTCTTCAGAGATTACAACACCGCCAGTCAATACAGCGATATCTTCCAGCATAGCTTTACGACGGTCACCGAAGCCCGGAGCCTTAACAGCACAGATCTTCAAAGAGCCACGCAGACGGTTTACAACCAAAGTTGCCAATGCTTCGCTATCGATATCTTCAGCGATGATCAACAGAGGACGGCCACTCTGAACTGCCGGTTCAAGGATAGGCAGCAAGTCTTTCAATACAGAAATCTTCTTATCGTAGATCAAGATATACGGATTTTCCATCTCGCATTCCATCTTTTCCGTATTCGTAACGAAGTACGGAGAGATATAACCACGATCGAACTGCATACCTTCAACAACATCAACAGTTGTTTCAGTACCTTTTGCTTCTTCTACTGTGATAACACCTTCTGTTTTCACTTTCTGCATAGCTTCTGCGATCAGCTTACCGATAGCTTCGTCACCATTTGCAGAAATCTTAGCTACATGTTCGATCTTTTCAAACTGGTCGCCTACAGCTTCAGACTGTGCAGCGAGGCTTTCTACTACTTTAGCAACAGCTTTGTCGATACCACGTTTCAGGTCCATCGGATTAGCACCTGCCGTAACGTTCTTCAGACCGACACCGATAATAGACTGTGCCAGAACTGTAGCAGTTGTCGTACCGTCACCGGCATTGTCATTTGTCTTGGAAGCCACTTCCTTCACCAACTGGGCACCCATGTTTTCGAACGGGCAAGCCACTTCTACTTCTTTTGCTACCGTTACACCGTCTTTTGTAATGTGAGGAGCACCGAATTTCTTTTCGATGATCACGTTACGCCCTTTCGGACCCAGTGTTACTTTTACTGCATTAGCCAGTTCATCCACGCCTTTCTTCAGAAGGTCGCGGGCATCCATATCGTATTTAATCTCTTTTGCCATAGTAATATATATCTTATAATTGTATTGTTATTAATAATGAATTAGATAATAGCTAAAATATCAGACTGACGCATGATAAGATATTTCTCACCATCCAGTTCGATTTCTGTTCCTGCATACTTGCCATACAGTACAGTATCACCATTCTTTACAACCATTTCTTCATCCTTTGTTCCGTTACCTACGGCAACAACTTCACCTTTTAAAGGCTTTTCTTTTGCTGAATCGGGAATAATGATTCCGCCAAGTGTTTTTTCTTCTGCTGCAGCCGGCTTAATCAGCACTCTGTCTGCTAATGGTCTAATGTTCATCGTTGTATGTTTTTTAATTGTTAATAATATTACGTTTATCTTGTGCTTTCTTATCGCACGTAAATGTCTATGCGAATACTGTGCCAAAATTGTTATCCGGGAAAAGACTGCCAATTTTGCACCCAGGACAGGCAGACAATGCAAATATGTCTGACAGGATGACCACCCTGCCACAAAAAAACGAACTTCCCCATTACAACAAGAGATGGAACGAGGAAGTTCAACTATCAGTCTATTAAAATAGTAGAAACGGATTGTGCCGGAAGTACCGGTCGATAAACACGGTTTCCTATCCGGATAGAGACGGTGCGGCTGTCATTACTCTCATTGGCCAATGCCACGACAACACTTTTATCAGGATTCACGAAAGCAAGCAGATCGGTAAAAGAACCGTCTGTTTCCACCTTGCGTGCCCCCGGTTGGACATAATGGCTCAAATGTTTCATCATATAGTATTCAGGAGTAAAAGAATAGGTCTTGCTTGCCGGATCGACCACAACCAGAGAATTCTGCGCCCACCCCCAACGGCTGATGCCGCCTTTTTCAAGCGATATGTTCCAATACATATAAGCAGAAGCGCCGTGATCCAGATAATGCCGCATCAGGTTCCAGGAATAGACAGCGCCCTTCCAGTCATTCTGCCCGTCGCCACACTCCTGTTCCGTCTGATAAAGTTTCAGCTCCGGATAGCGTTCATGTATTCCTCCTATCGCACCCTTCCCGGCCCATTGGAAACCGACGCCTTTCACGTATTTACGGCAGGCAGGATCTGTCAGGATCGTGTCCACCAAGGCCTCATTCTTACGCTCCATCGTTCCGAACATCACATCCACCTGCTGTTTCTCCATTGCCGGTCCCAAGTAATTTCCGACAAAATCAGCCAAGGAGGCCGCTGTCCAACAGCAACTGGGAAATATCTGGGCCGAATTAAATTCATTCTGCGGCATAACGGCAAAGATATGGATACCTTGCTCCTTGTAAGCCTCTATAAATTTGGAAAAATATAGAGCATAAGCCCGCAAATAAAGTGAATCCTGGATAAACATATCCTCCCCTTCATGGCCAACTTTATCGGCAGGCAAGCCGTTCCGGTATTTTTCATCATACGCTTCCCCGGTATAAGCGGAAGCATAATGTTTATTGTGCTTCATCCAGGAAGGAGGACACCAGGGAGAAGCCCAAAGACGCAAATCCGCATTATATTTCTGAGCATTCCGGATAAAAGGGACCAGTGTCTGGTGATCATTCGCAATCGTAAAGTTCTTCATTTCAAAATCACCGTCCGTTTCATTATACGAATACCAGTCACGGGAAAAATCATTTGCCCCGACCGGCATACGGCAAATGGTAAAATTAGCACCATATTCCGGAAAGAACAATTCTTCCATGATACTCTCGCGGTCTACCGGATTGAGACGGCTCAAAGAAATCCAGCCCAATTCGTTAAAGCAAGCCCCAAAACCATCGATTGTCTGCTGAAGCTTATCTTTATGTATAGTCACATCGATTGTCCGGACCGTATCGGCCGAAGCAGACAACAAATCCGGTTGTTCCTGCCAGAAAGCAGTTTCCGTCGTTGTCACCCAAGACGCACGAGGCTGAAAGGTACAAGACGACAGCAGTAAAAGGATTGAGAGAAGTAAACAATGATTTTTCATAATGATCTGTATATATAAAAAAGAAGTGCCACGATATAATCGCAGCACCTCCTCCTGTTATTTTCAGAATTGTCCGATCAATTCCTCTATAGTGACAGGACTCTGTTCGCCTGTCAACATATTTTTCAGGTTGATCTTGCCTTCATTCATTTCGTTTTCTCCAACAATGGCGACAAACGGGATCTTTTTAGTATCGGCATACCCCATCTGCTTTTTCATCTTGGCAGCTTCAGGATATAACTCCGTACGAATACCGGCTGCACGGACTTTCGAGATCAACGGCAGCAAATAGTTTTCCTCTTTTTCACCGAAGTTCACGAACAGCAACTGCGTTGTCTGTAAAGAATCGGCAGGATAAAGATCCAACTGGTTCAATACGTCGAAGATACGGTCAGCGCCAAATGAAATACCGACCCCCGAAACACCATCCATACCGAACACTCCGGTCAAATTGTCATAACGTCCGCCACCGGTAATACTTCCGATCTGGACATCCAACGCTTTTACTTCAAAGATTGCTCCGGTATAATAGTTCAAGCCGCGAGCCAGTGTCAGGTCCAGTTCCAGTTCAGCATTCAGCGGTAACTTGTCGATACGATCCAAGATAAATTCCATTTCGGCAACACCTTTCATCGCTATTTCCGATGCAGCCAACTCCTGTTTCAGCACTGCCAGCTTTTCACGGTTTGTCCCTTTCAGCATGATGATCGGTTGCAGACGTGCTATCGCATCTTCGGATAATTCTTTAGAACGAAGTTCTTCATTCACATTATCCAGCCCGATCTTATCCAGCTTATCTATGGCAACCGTAATATCGACAATCTTATCCGCTTCCCCGATAATTTCGGCAATACCGGAAAGAATCTTACGGTTATTCATCTTGATACAAACACGAATACCGAAACGGCGGAACACTTCGTCCATTATCTGGATCAATTCCACTTCGTTTACCAACGAATCGGAACCTACGACATCGCCATCACACTGGTAGAACTCCCGGTAACGGCCTCTCTGCGGACGGTCGGCACGCCAAACGGGTTGTATCTGATACCGCTTGAAAGGGAAAGTGATCTCATTGCGATGCTGCACCACGAAACGGGCGAAAGGGACCGTCAGGTCATAGCGCAACCCCTTTTCACAAGCTTTCACGCCGAACTTCACGGCATTGCGTTCCAACAGTTCTTCATCTGTAATACCAGAGAAGCAATCACCGGAATTTAATATTTTGAAAAGCAGCTTATCACCCTCTTCACCATATTTTCCCATCAAAGTAGACAGGTTCTCCATAGCCGGAGTCTCGATCTGCTGAAACCCGTACAGATGATAAACTTCACGAATCGTATTGAATATATAATTACGCTTCGCCATTTCTTCAGGCGAAAAATCTCTTGTTCCTTTAGGGATAGACGGCTTTTGCATATTTCACTATTTTTTATTCAGAATGCAAAGGTAATGTTTTCTCTTTAATCCCTGCTCCTTCCTCCCAGGAAGATCATGATATAATATAATAATGTAGCGAGCGAACCTAAAGCGGCAACCACATAGGTATAAGCAGCTGAACGTAAAGCATCTTCAGCCTTATCATGCGTATAAGCATTTGTAATCCCGGCATTGCTCAACCAGGCCAGGGCACGCTGGCTGGCATTAATTTCAACCGGCAACGTGATAAAACTGAACAACGTCGTCATGGCAAACAGGATAATACCGAAAAGCAGCAACTGCGGGAAAGAATGCAACAGCAACATTCCGCCTAACAAAACCCATGTCATGATGTTGGAGGCAAAACTAACAACCGGGACCAACGCCGAACGCATACGCAGAGGCGCATACGCCGTAGCATGCTGAACCGCATGTCCGCATTCGTGAGCCGCAACGGCAGCCGCCGCAATACTATTACTATAATAAACCGATTCACTCAGGTTGACTGTCTGGTTAGCCGGATTATAATGGTCTGTCAAATGTCCGGGCGTCGAAATCACCTTCACGTCATAAATACCATTATCATGCAACATCTTCTCTGCAACATCCTTACCGGTCATGCCATTCGGCATCGGTATTTTGGAATACTTCTCAAACTTATTCTGAAGCCGGGAAGAAACCAACCAACTAAGGAGGGCGAAACCGATAAATATAATCCAATACATGCTCATATTCTTCTAATTTATATAGTTATACTAAATAACATAGAACAAAAAGCCTGCCAAAAACAAAAATGGCAGGAGAACACCCTTCCGGGATGTGGTCTTCTGCCATTTTGTATTATTTTCAGGTCTTATTCTTCCGTATATCTGACAATTGTTTGTTCGCGGTCAGGGCCGACAGAAACAATTTTGATAGGCACTTCCAGCTCTTCTTCCAAGAATGAGATATAAGCATTAAACTCTTCAGGGAATTCATCTTCGCTCTGCATCTTTGTCATATCGGCATTCCAACCGGGCAGTTCCACATATACAGGTTCGATACCTCGTTAATTTCAAACGGGAACTCGGTTGTCTCTTCACCATTGATCTTGTAGGCAACGCAAGCTTTAACCGTTTCAAAACTATCCAGCACGTCGCTCTTCATCATGATCAGCTTCGTTACGCCGTTGATCATGATAGCATATTTCAGAGCCACCAGGTCGATCCACCCACAACGACGTTCACGTCCGGTTACCGCACCATATTCGTGGCCGATCTGACGGATCTTTTTGCCTGTTTCGTCGAACAACTCTGTCGGGAACGGTCCACTACCCACGCGTGTGCAATAAGCTTTAAAGATACCATACACATCGCCGATATTACGCGGAGAAACACCTAAACCGGTACAGCAACCGGCGCAGATCGTATTGGAGGAGGTCACGAACGGATATGAACCGAAGTCGACATCCAGCATCGTGCCCTGTGCACCTTCGGCCAGAACAGATTTACCTTCTTTCAGATAATTATTGATAACATGTTCGCTATCGATCAGGCGGAACTGTTTCAGGTAGTCCAAAGCCTTGAACCACTGTGCTTCGAGTTCCGTGATATCATATTCATAATTCAGAGAGCGCAGAATCGCTTCATGTCTTGCTTTTGCAGCAGCATATTTTTCGTCGAAGTTATGCAGCAAATCACCAACGCGCAAACCGTTACGGCTGACTTTGTCTGTATAAGTCGGGCCGATGCCTTTGCCAGTCGTACCGATTTTACCGGAACCCTTAGCAGCTTCGTAAGCAGCATCCAATATACGGTGAGTAGGCAGGATCAAATGAGCTTTCTTGGAGATACACAGTTGTTTGGTCAAATCGTGACCGCTTGCGGCAAGCGCTTCCGCTTCCTGCTGGAACAATAACGGATCCAGTACGACACCGTTACCGATAACGTTTACCTTTCCTCCCTGGAAAATACCGGAAGGGATAGAACGTAATACATACTTTTCGCCGTTAAACTCCAAAGTATGTCCTGCATTGGGCCCACCCTGAAAACGAGTAATGACATCGTAGTTCGGAGTCAGCACGTCGACAACTTTACCTTTGCCTTCGTCACCCCATTGCAATCCTAATAAAACATCTACTTTCATCTTTTTATATTATAGGCTGTTAATATTCTTACTTCTTCCGCTGAAGCCGGTATTTACATTTACTGCACACGCCATAAATGTAAAGCGCATGATACTCCGGAGAAAAACGGGATATCTTCAAGTTATCCACATCTTTTTTCAATGTTGCATCTTTCAATTCCCGGATAGCCCCGCATTTGGTACAGATCAAGTGCGAATGTGTCTCGGCCAGTATCCGTAACTCATACTGCATAGACTGCGACATCAATTGATGACGGATAATCAAACCACTGTCTACCAACACATCAAGTGTATTATAAAGAGTAGCCCGGCTTACATGAAAGTTCATTCCCTCCAGTTTCTGATGGAGCATACACATATCGAAATGACCGGGGAAACTGCATATACATTCCAGTATCACAGATCGTTCCTCAGTCTTTCGTAGTTTTTTCTCAGCAAGATACATGGTGAACATATCTTGCATCTCTGTGTATTTTTTTGCATCCATATTCAAGTTGCGACTCCACGCGACCGACAAAGTTAGCGCATTTATTTTAAACGCAAAGCCTTAACGGGAATATTCAAATTCAAATTTTAAATCATTATAGATTTCCTGCCTTCGGGTGTCTTCATGAATTCGGGAAACTCGTCGAAGCCGGTCAAGATTTGCCGGGCCTGGCCAGCCGACTGCCTTCCGTAAAATTTCATTGCCTTCACCGCAGCCTGCTTTTCCTTGAAGGATGCCCCGAAATCAGTCCAGGCAACCGTACGCATACATTCGATGATAAATGCCGCCCTCACCGGTGCGATCAGTTCCTTTCCTTCCTTAAAGAGTTCAGCCCAGACAAGATAAGCCACCGTACGCGCATATTCGTCTTTCACATTAAAAATCAGCCCAAGCAGCAGATTTTCCACATCGGCCAACTTATGAAACAGATTATGACTGCACTGTTCAGCAATCTCCAAATAGGGGATTTCCTTTACCCACTGCACTGCTTTTTGGAATGAGAATTCGTCTGCCGGCTGTAAGAGAGAGGCCAGTATTTTAAACTCGCGAATATCCTCTTTCCATAAGGCCTCAGCCAACTCGGAATCCGGTTTGTGCATTGCCGCGATCTGCTTGATCTCAGGCAGAGGTACACCGAAATTCAACTTATACACGATGCCTTTCTCGCGCATACTGGTAGAAACCACACCATTCATTGCCAGGCGTAATTGCGTTCTTATCTCTTTCAATTCATCTTGCAGCATACATTTATTATTTATTGTAAGACGGTAAAAATGAATACTCCGTGCTGTAACGCAACATCTGATCGGCATAACCTCAGTATAATCCAGTACGACGTCCGTTACTTCACCTGTGTCACTCTTTATCTCTTTCATCACCGGATTCACAAATCCCTTATACGGTGCCAAGTTGAGTTTGGCATACCGTCCAAGCACTTCGGCATGAAGAACCGGATCGACCTTTACGCCATAATCTTCCACAAGTTTCTTCCCCGCTGCAAAATCGCCTTCACTCTTGATACGCTGCACTTCCGCCAACAGGCATCCGAACAACTCGCGCAATTTGGCATAATCATTTACCAGCACATATGTCTTGCCATCACGCTGTTTCAACTTGACAACGTGATCCGCCTTCCCCTTTTCATATACCCATTTGGCGATCAACTGCGGTTGCGCATATGGGCCTCTTCCACATTCTTCCCCTGTTCGATACGTACCAACTGTGTCATAAGGCCGTTCATGATATATTTATAGTATTCAGCTTTATAGGCATCCGCATCCGGGACAAGTCCGAGTTCCACCAACTTGGCATCGCCAGATAATACAAACCGAACAAATCGGCACGCGCCTCTTCCAACGTAGAACTATATGCTTTCAGAGCATCCGGATCAGTACCGGGAAGGAGCTTGCCGGAACCATGCCCTAAGCACTCATGCAAATCGGTATGCAGGTTATCCGTAATGAAACCATATTTTTTCAACATCTCACGCTCCGCATCACTCCAGACAAACTCTTCACTGAAGCCATTCCCCTGCGAAGCCTTGTCGTAGGCTTCCGTTATATTCTCGATCGTCACGGACTTGGAGCCATGGTCGCGCCGGATCCAATCTGCGTTCGGCAGGTTTATGCCGATCGGAGTGGCCGGATAGCAGTCACCGCCCAACATGGAAACAGTGATCACTTTCGCACTGACACCTTTCACTTTTTCTTTTTTGAAACGCTTATCCACCGGTGAATGATCTTCAAACCATTGTGCATTATCGCTGATCACCTTCGTCCGCTTCGTAGCTTCTTTATTTATAAAGTTCACGGTCGATTCCCAACTGGCTTTCATTCCCAACGGGTCACCATATGTTTCGATAAAACCATTTACAAAGTCGACATCCGAAACCGTGTCTTCCACCCACAAAATAGAATAGGCATCAAACGTTTTCAAATCGCCCGTCTGATAATATTCGATCAGTTTTTCGATGATTGCTTTCTGCGCTTCGTTTTCAGCAAAGGCAACCGCTTTTTGCAACTCCGACACGATCTTTTCAATTGCCGGTGAATACAGGCCGCCCACTTTCCAGACCTTTTCGACAAGCTTACCGTTCTCTTTCACCAGGCGGCTGTTCAACCCATATGAAATCGGGGAAACGGTATCTTTTCCGGCTTTCATCTCCGCATAAAAATCTTCCACCTCTTTCTGGGTAACACCTTCGCCATAATAATTATTGGCAGAAGCCTGAATCAGGTCGGCATCACCGCTCTGAACCGAGCGTTTTGGCATCACTTCCGGGTCAAAAATCACCGGACTGATCCCGGCAACAAACTGTCCAACCGTCTGTCCCTCTGCGAGTGGAAGTTCCGACACCTCCACCTGCTCCACGCAACTCCGGAAAAACTCAGGAGTGAAGCCGGGCACAAACTTGTCTTCCGCATAGTGATGATGGATGCCGTTTGCAAACCAAACCCGTTTCAGGTACGTTTCCAAAGCGATAAACTGCTGCTCCTTCCGGTCGCCCTTATATCCTTTATATATAGCTTCCAGTGTTCTACGAATCGGCAAGTTATAACGGCAATTCTGATCGAACAGGATATCCCGCCCCATCAAAGCCGCCTCCGACAAATGATATAATAGTTGTTTTTGTTTTAATGAAAGGGCCTCAAACCCCGGAACCTGATAACGCAGTATTTGCAGATCAGCAAACTGATCCACTACATAATTAAATTTATCCTGAGCAGCTTCCGCCATCTCAGCCTCCTGCCCTGTACAAGCAGTCATAACCATTGTAGTCATAAGCGATTATTTTATTTTTATAAGGCCGTCTTGCAAAGGTACAGATATTTCGGTAGTTCACAAATAATCCATCAGTTTACGCAATTCATCTTGCAATTGTTTTTTATCGGGTAAATAGAGTTGATATCGACTCACAAACATACACTCCAATTTTCTATTTCACATTGTTTGGCATATTTACAATAACCCCCTATTTTTCTATTTCACCTCAAAAAATGAACGATTTTAATTTGACTTTTCGCTACCGAAACAGCACATTTCGTGACAAACGGACCGATGGTCTGCGCAGCCCGTTCAAAAAAGATGACATTTGTCAAACCGGAACAGAGACTTCCCGACATTCCGATAAAGCTTAACTCCCAGAGAATCGAATATTTGCAAGCATGAAGGGGAAGGGACAGGAATATGGCAAGGATTCGGGGGTTATTTTTCGGTAAACAGGCAGCTCTTTTCCATTACGACCGTCCTAATCGCCATTACGACCGTCCTAATCTTCGCGAGGTGCCGAGTGCACTACCTATTAGCACGGTCGCGGTGACGATTAGGACGGTCGTCTTTTGGAAAAATTGCATATTTCACTAAAATAACCGGTCCGAAAGCGCTTTTTCGACCGGAAAACAATCGTCGGGAAGACACTTCTCGAAGCCTCAAATGGAGGTTTTCAGGACGTTTTTTACAATAAGCCCCCTCCTTTTTTACTCCTGTTGCCACTTTTTACATCTTCGAATTACAAAAAAAGGATCACGATCAGACTATGCGACATTATCCGATTTACGCTTTATGAACCGTTCATATTTCTCCCAGTTAAAACCGGAATAACCTTTCCCATCCTTCGGAATACAAAACAAATTGAGCATAAGCTACGGCACTCAACAATAAATACCGTATATTTGTACACATTAGACAAGAATAATATGGACGGGAAAATATATCCTATCGGCATTCAGAGTTTTGAAAAAATCCGTAAAGACGGGTATTTCTATGTTGACAAAACTGCCTTGATTTACCAAATGGTGAAAAGTGGCAGCTATTATTTCTTGAGTCGTCCGCGCCGCTTTGGCAAGAGCTTACTAATTTCGACTCTCGAAGCTTATTTTCAAGGGAAGAAAGAGCTCTTTGAAGGACTCGAGATGGATAGACTGGAACAGGATTGGTTGGAATATCCCATACTACACCTGGACTTAAATCTCGGGAAGTATGACACGCCTGATAGTTTGGATAAGATATTGGAAAAGGCATTGGCGGAATGGGAGCAATCATATGGAGTTGGCATTGCCGAAACAACCCTCGCTCTCCATTTTGCAGGTGTTATTCAGCGTGCTTGTGAACAGACCGGACAGCGTGTCGTCATTTTGGTGGACGAATATGACAAACCGATGCTACAAGCCATCGGCAATCCTGATTTACAGAAAAGTTTCAGTAACACCCTAAAGCCTTTCTACGGAGCATTGAAAACGATGGACAACAGCATCCGGTTCGCTTTTCTGACAGGTGTCACCAAATTTGGAAAGATAAGCATTTTCAGTGACTTGAATAATCTAAGCGATATTTCTATGGATCGTCGTTATCTTGCCTTATGCGGTATCACCGACGAAGAGTTACACCGCGACTTCACCGATAGCATCCATCTGTTAGCCAGAGCACAAGGCATAACGTACGAAGATGCCAGTCGCCGGTTACAAGAGGACTATGATGGTTATCACTTCACATACAACTCCATCGGCATCTACAATCCATTCAGTTTGCTCAACACTTTCGATAAGCTGGAATTCGGTAGCTACTGGTTTGAGACAGGTACACCTACCTATCTTGTAGAATTACTAAAACGCAACCATTATGACTTGGAGAGCATGACACATGCTGAGACCTACGTTGATGTTCTAAATTGTATCTATGGTGATGAGGAACCTCTTCCGGTTATCTTCCAAAGTGGATATCTGACAATAAAAGGGTACGATAAAGAATTCGGACTTTACCGTCTTGGCTTTCCTAACCGGGAAGTAGAAGAGGGTTTTATCAAATTCCTGATGCCCTATTATACCCGTTTCAATAAAATAGAAGCTCCTTTTGAAATACAGAAATAAGCCACTCTGCTATCACTAAAGTCAACAACAGAATGGCTTATTACTACCGGGAAATCGACTACTTGAACAACATCGGCACAAACTCCGACAAGTAAATACGCCAGTTGCGCCAGATGTGGCCGCCGTCTGTTTCGTAGTAAGTATAGGGGTAATGATTATCGTCGAGGAGTTTGCGGTAATCAGTGTTTGCTTTATACAAGAAATCGGTCTTGCCGATAGCGATCCAATAAAGAGCCGGCTTCTTGGCAAACTGCACGCTTAGCTTTTTCTCCATATCCTTATATACAGGTGATTCCACATCTTTGCCAGGCCAAATGGCGGCTGAATACAAACCGACATAATCGAACAAATCCGGATATTGTTTGGAGATATGCAAAGAGTGGTAACCACCCATCGACAAGCCGGCAATGGCGCGGCCGGACTTATTCTTGACTGTACGGTAGTTCGCGTCGATAAACTTCACGACATCCGGAAAAGCCGCTTCGAAAGAGCCTTCCATTGTCTTAGGCAATTTAGTCGTCGGCGGCACCAGTCCCAGGGAAGATTCACCGGGAGCCGCTTCTAAGGCCGCGTTACCATTCGTCATAACGACAATCATCGGTTTTGCTTTTCCCTCGGCAATCAGGTTATCCAGAATCTGAGTCGCGCGCCCTAATGTCACCCAGGCTTCCTCATCTCCGCCCATGCCATGCAGCAGGTAGAAGACCGGATATCGCTTGCCGCTTTTCTCATAACCGGCCGGCGTATAAACAGTCATCCGACGGGTCGTTCCTAACGTCGGGCTGTCATACCACAGGCGGGAAACCGTTCCGTGCGGTACGGCATTCACCTTATATAAATCTGCGCGTCCCCCACCGATGATAAATACATTCATCAGCGATGACACATCACGAATCAGATAAATATTACTGGGGTCCGGCATCTTCAAACCATCCACGATAAAAGAATAGTTATACAGTTCAGGAGCCAGCGGTTCCGGTGTGGTATATTTCCAGACACCCTCCGGACCCTCTTTCAAATCGGCAACGGAAGGATTAGACAGAAAATCGCCAGTCACCTGTACCTTTATCGCTTTAGGTGCACGGAAACGGAATGTAACCGTATTGTTTTCATGGATTTCAGGAGAGACAAGTGTTCCACCTCCCCAAAGCGACTGTTGTGCAAAAGCAATTGTACTCACCAACAGAGCAATAAATAGTGTCAATACTTTTTTCATAATACTACAATTAAAATTAGTCTTCAGAATTATCTCATCAAAACTACACGTTTTTTCCATAGGAAGCAACTAAATGACTGACGACTTTCAGTCGGACAACGCTTTATCATCTCAAAACAACCGGAAACAAGCTGTCCTGATTGGCATCTCGGAGGGTTTTTGAAAATAATTGAAAGATTTTCTTCTTTTTATTTGGTTTACATCATAAACCATTTTATATTTGCAGCGTACAGGTGAGAAACGCGCAGCTCCTTGCACTTTTTTAATCCATATATGGTTTATATTATAAACTTATTTATTCACAAATCAAAAGAGTAAAGAGATGAAACGAATTATAGTAGCAAGCATTTTAGCGCTGATTTTCAGTTGCAGTTCAGTAATGGCACGGACAATCATTGTAAAGGTGAGTCATGTGCGGGGTGATAAAGGGAATGTCATGGTCATGGCCCAACAGGGAAAAGAGAGCAAACCGGTTTACGGAATGGCTAAAGCGGAAAACGGGACAGCCATCGTCAAATTAGAGAATGTAGAATGGGACGAATTCGAACTATCGGTTTTCCACGACGAAAACGATAATTGGAAAATGGATTTTACGGAAGACAAAAAGCCGGCCGAAGGCTACGCAATGAAGAGTTGCAAACCGAAGCAGGACGAAGAGACAGTCAACCTGAAATTGTATTACCCGACCAACGAATAGAGCCATGAAAAGAGTTTTACTCCTGATCCTGCTGGCTATGGCAATCCTTCCGGGGAAAGTCCGCAGCCAGGCAGGCACGGTGACCTACTCCGGCCAAATCCACAATCCCGGAGGAGATGCGATAGACTATGCGACTGTTGTCCTTCTGCAAGGCGACAGGCAAATAGCCGGAGGGACAACCGACGATGCGGGGAACTTCGCATTGAAGGCTGACAGAGGGATTATACATTAATCATACAATGCATCGGATATGAAACGGAACGAAAACAGCTCCGGCTATCCGCCCCTACCCGCGAAACCTTTATCCTGCAACCGGCGGCTTACGCCTGAAAGAAGTAGTCGTACAGGCAAGGGAAATCGAACGCAAGGCCGACCGCTTTATCGTCAACATCTCGCCCACCAGCGGAAAAGACGGAACGGAACTGCTGTCGCAAGCGCCGGGCGTATGGCTATCGGACGACCAGATATCCATCAACGGCGCTTCGGGCACGAAAGTGTTTGTCAACAACCGGGAAATCAAGTTGACCGGCGAAGAACTGCTCTCTTATCTGCGTTCCCTGAAATCGGAAGATATCAGGCAGATCGAGGTGATACCGGTTGCCGGAGCCGAATACGACGCCAGTACACGTGGCGGAGTCATCCGCATCGCACTCCGGCGCAGGCAGGATAACGGCGTGCAAGGAAACATATTAATGGGTACAGCCGTTGCTTCTTCGCTAAACCGCTATATGCCGTCCGCCAGCCTGAATGCACGCATGGGGAAATGGAATATTAACGCCGCCGCTTCCGGAATTTTCACTCCGAAGGATAAGAGCGATATGAATTCCATCCGCTCATATACGACAGACGACACCCGCTTCTCCAGCCTGTCCCGGTTTGAGAACCGATCGAATTACGGAACCGGACGTCTCGGTATTGCCTGGGATGCAGATACCCTGAATAGTTTCGGAGCAGAAATCGAATATATCGGACAGGGCGCAAAGGCGAATTCTTACAGCCAGACGGAGCTGGTAAAAGGGAATTTCCCGGTCAACAGCATGGGTGAATATTTCCAGAGAAACGAATACAACACATTTACGGCCACGGCCAATTACCTGCATAAACTGGACAACCAGGGTTCACTGATCAAACTCATTGTCGACTATGCAGGTAAGAAATCAACGGGTAACAATGATTATTTCGTCCTCAGGCAAGCTATGGGAGGACAAAGCGACACTACATACAGAAGTAATGCCGACGCGACCTACGACATTGTCACATCCGACCTGTCCCTTTCCCGATACCTCAAAAAAGGGATGTCGCTGAAAGCCGGTATAAAATATACGTTTACCGATATGAACGACAACTCGTGCTACGAAAGCTTGTCCGGACACTTGTGGGAACCAAACCCCGCTTATGGATACGTCCTCAACTACCGGGAAAACATCATCGGCGGATATGGTTCTTTTTCAGCAGGGACGGGCCGCTGGTCTTTCGTCGCAGGGCTGAGAGGGGAATACACACGGACGTCGAACCGTAACGACAACATCCGCCGGGACTATTTCGACCTGTTCCCGAACCTGAATGTTTCCTATGCGTTCAACAGTCTGAAAACGTCAATGCTTGTCGGGCAATACTCCCGGAATATCGAGCGGCCGGCGTTCCATTCTCTCAGTCCCAATCACATCCAACTGTCGGACTACAGTTACCAGATAGGAAACCCGTATCTAAAGCCGACTTATATCAACCGTTTCAACTTAACGTGGGTGTACCAGTACCGGTATACGGTGACAGTGGGCGGGAACCTGCATCACAACCTCATCCGCGAATTTTGCAAACAGGATGCAAACGATCCGGACATTTCCTATATCACACCCGAAAACCATAGCACGGAAAATCACTGGTTCATAGCCGTCAATCTTCCGTTCCAACCGGTTCGCTGGTGTAACCTGACTGCCAATTTCATAGGTGTGAAACAAGATATCAGGATGTCGGAGTCGGCCGCTTTAGCCAAACATTACCTGATGTTTGCCAATGCCACCGCGACCTTCTACCTGCCTGCCGGTTACAATATGGAAATTCAATACGGAGGAGCAAGCCGCCTCTATTCCGGAAACAGCGAAGTGGCGCCCCGTCATACGCTCGGCTTCACGCTACGTAAGAAATTCATGAATGAAAGGTTGCTCGTCACGGCTGGTGTCAACAACATCTTCAACCGCTATAACAATTACGTCAACAACCTGGATGCTTACAAAACCGAGTCCCATTACAAAGAGGGCAGTGCCGGACGCATCTTCAAGGTTTCGCTTTCATGGAGTTTCAACAGTGGGAAGAAAGTGGCGAAGAAGACGATAGAGCGCAGTTCGGAAAGTGAATTCAACCGGCTAAAAGAAAAATAGAATAAAAAATATAAAGAGATAACATAAACCACATTATCTTTGAACGGAATGTGGAAGGAATAAAAAGAAAAAAGATAAAATCATGGAAGAAAAAAGATTAACAGAGAAAGAAAGTCTGGAGCTTATCACACAGATGATTCATTCCAGCAAACAGAACATGGAAGTCGGCAACGGAAACCAGTTTCTATATTGGGGATATTGCACGGCCGGGCTGTCCATCGCGTTGTTCGTCCTGATAACCCTGACCCACTCATTTATATGGACCTGGGGCTGGATGTTTTTATTCGGAGTATGGCCGCTTATCGCTTACAAGAAAAGGCAGAAGCCGGCGGCTGTCGTCACCTATACAGACAAAGTAATAAACCAGGTTTGGCGTGTGCTGGGCTGGATGTTTGCTTTTACTTTTATCACATCCGGCGTAATTGAAATCCTCTTGTACCGGCAGGCAGATTTCATCATCATGTTGCCTTTATCCTTGCTTTACTGTGGCCTCGGCGTTTCGATTACGGGCATTATTATTCAGGAGCGTTGGATGATTTATTCGCCGATAGTTGCATTTGTCTTTTGCATTTATATGCTCACAATGCTGATACACGATGAGTCGGTGACCCTCTTATGGTATCTCTATTTCGGATTATCGTTCGTAATTATGATGATTATTCCGGGACATATCCTTAACCATAAAGCCAAACAAGCATGTTCAAAGAATTAGACCCTCTACTCCACTCGCAGTTACGGCTGGCCGTCATGTCCATCCTCCTCTCGGTGGAGGAGGCGGACTTTGTCTATCTGAAAGAAAAAACAGAGGCCACCGCCGGCAACCTGAGTGTACAGATAGACAAACTGAGCGAAGCCGGCTACATCGAAGTTGAAAAGAGCTTCGTCGGAAAGAAACCCCGGACAACTTGCCGGATCACGTCCGTCGGCCGGCAAGCGTTCGAAGATTATGTAAATGCGTTGAAGGGATATATCGATATGTAAAAGGCAAGAGCTATCCCCTATTCGAAGTCAGCCGGATAAGCCAACAGTTGGTACATCAGCACCTTTGCCATCCGGTAATGCCCGTCGGCATTGGGATGCAGGCGGTCCGTGTCTTCTTTGTGGAAGTAGCGGGTATGGGAATCATTTACGGGATAAAGTCCGCTGATGCTGTTCAGGTCGATAACGGGAACGGCCCAGACATTGGCGGCTTCCTTTATCACGTCGACGTACGCATCGACATACAGGCCGATCCGGTTCGGGTAGGATTCGTCCGGCTGGATATTATTGTCACTGAACCTGGCATATCCGCGATGTATCGGTGTCAGCAGGATAATCTGCTTGGTCGGATAGTTCGTTTTCAGATAAGACATGACGCGATTGATACGCCCCCGGAACGTCTGTCCGTCCATTTGCAGCGTCCGCCGTTTACGTACCTCCTGTTTGGGGCCGGACACCTCGACCGGTTCGTCCTTCTCGGTGTACCACTCGCCTAAAGGGACACCGGCATTATAGTCATTCGTTCCGGCAAAAATCAGGATCGCGTCGATGTCGTCTCCCCGCTCCGTCTGCAATTTCTCTGCCTGTCCCAACACACCGTTCCATTGGTGGCCGTTGATGCCGTAAACAAGGGATTCCAGGCCTAAGAGTTCCGAAAGATACTGCCAATAGTTTTTCGCCGTCCCGACATGGATTTTATCGGTTATCGAATCGCCCAGGAAAGCGACTTTCTTTCCTTTCCACTGATTGGAGACAGGTACTTCCTGAACTTGTGGCAGCACATAGGCCGTACACGGATAAACATCTGTCGACAGCAACAGGGCGGATAATAACAAAGCAGAGTAACGTATATGCATATCGGTTCTATTGATTGAGATTAACTGAAAAGACAAAGATATAAAAAAATTTACCGTACCTTTGTCTGATTCTTATTTAATTATATCTATGGAAATTGCAGCATTAGTATCGGGAGGAGTCGACAGCTCCGTAGTAGTCCACCAGTTGAAAGAGGCAGGATATGATCCTACCATTTTCTATATCCGCATCGGAATGGAAGACAAGGACGGATATATAGACTGCCCCGCCGAAGAAGATATCGAGATCACCTCTTATATAGCCAAGAAGTACGGATGCCGGTTTGAGATCGTCTCTTTGCACGATGAATATTGGGATCGCGTGGTGAGCTACACCATCGACTCCGTCAAGCGCGGCCTCACCCCCAACCCGGATATGATGTGCAACAAATACATCAAGTTCGGCTGCTTCGAAGACAAATGGGGAAAGGATTTCGACAAGATAGCGACGGGCCATTATGCCACGACAACCGAGATCGACGGAAAAGTATGGCTCTCCACCGCCAAAGACCCGGTGAAGGACCAGACCGATTTCCTCGGCCAGATCACCCGCCTGCAGATACAAAAACTGATGTTCCCGATAGGCCACCTGATGAAAAGCGAAGTCCGCGCCATCGCCGAACAGCAGAAGTTGCCGAGTGCCAAGCGGAAAGACAGCCAGGGTATCTGTTTCTTAGGTAAAATCAATTACAATGATTTCATCGAACGCTACTTAGGCAGACGTACCGGAAAAATCGTGGAACTGGAGACAGGCAAAGTGCTGGGTAAGCACAACGGCTATTGGTTCCATACCATCGGGCAGCGCAAAGGTTTGGGTCTGAGCGGCGGTCCCTGGTTTGTCATCAAAAAGGACATCAAGCGGAACATCATCTACGTCTCCAACGGTTACGATCCGGAAACGCAGTACGGCAAGACAATCAATATGCATGGCTTCGACTTTATCACCGAAGACCCGTGGGGAGACTTCACGGACGAGAAAGAAATCACGTTCAAGATCCGCCATACGCCGGACTTCACGCCCGGTCGCATACGCCGTATCGGCGACCTGTATCGTATCGAATCGGACAACAAAATACAGGGAATCGCCCCCGGGCAATACGGCGTAGTGTACGACAAAGACCACCATCTTTGTCTCGGTAGCGGCATGATTATCGACGAAGAAAAATAAGCGGATGTCGATTATTACATGGAACACAATTCCGATCTATTTTAGACTATAAGTTAAACCAATAGTTCATCTTGACCATAAACGTGTTTGTTGCCGGAAGGCCGAACATACGGTCCAGGTTATTCCCCCAACCGGAGAGATATTTACTGTCGCGGTTCGACATCCTGTGTTCCCAGACAAAATACAAGGTCGAACCGGGCAGATATTCCCAACGGGCTACCAGATTGGAACGGAACTCGTTAAAGCTGAAATCAGGTTTATTCTTTATAACAGACATTTCTTCATCCGACAACGGACGGAAACGATCTTCATAAGTATGGGAAGTCGTATTCGTCATCGACTTGAAATCCTTGAATTTAGCCGTAGAAGTAAACGGTGAGCCGTAGAACTGTATCGTAATATCAGGCGTTACGTTCACCTGCAGATTCATTGTCAGTCCATACGTCTTCTGGTCCATGTGAGCTGTCACATAAGGCGCTGTGCTGCTTTCGGGTGTAGCCTGTACAAACTGCATATTGTCCGTATTCCAGGCATAATTCAACTGTCCGGACAAATAGATATGGTTTCCCAACCGGAATGTCAGTTCCGGCGTAAATGTGTTAAGGCGGTTATACCCGTCCAGATTATAGTTCCCTTCATATTGCAGCGTCAGCCTCACCCGTTTTGCCTTATCCGTATTAAACTTGACAGAGGTAAGGAAATAAGGGTTGAACCGCACGTCCGGTCCTCCCCGAAGCAGGCGGCTGTCCAGATTGTTCCAGCAGAAGGTTTCCGACACGATCAACTCATACCGGCTCATCGTCATCGTCTGCCATTTCAAAGCCAAATGGTTATAAAAAGGCGTCCCGCCGTAATTCCATTGATTCCGTTGCGTCAGGGTAAAAGCATTATAGCGGAACATCTTCCAGATATCCGTCTGCCGGTAAGCGATCTCCGTTTCATTAGACAGGTTATCGGTTTGTTTCAGATAACCGATATCATTGAGGTCGAAGCCCGGAGACGACCAACTAAACGTCTCGGCAAAAGCCCATTTGGCATTTCCTTTCCGTCCTAATTTCAGATAACCGCCTGTGCCGCTCAGTGAACGCCGTTCCGGGTCGACACCCAGATAATCGGCGGAAGACGAACGCTGGTAATAGTGCACGGCGTTTTGCTGCAATACACGAATCGCCTCCTTGCTCCCATTCAGGGAACTCACCATTGCTTTGGCTTCAACATAATATAAGCGGTTCTTGAAATACTGCGTAAAATCGATCCCTGCCGTAAAGGCATTACGGACCATGAAGTCTTTCAGATGCGGCTCGTCCAATGCACGGTTTACCGATGTGATCATTCCTCCCAACAGCGTATTTCCTTCCCAGTTTTTCTGCACGCGGGCAACGGTGTAATTGGTCAAAGGCTCGACCACGACTTTATCTTCCATCCCGTTAAGCGTCACCTTCGATGAAGATTGCGCTGTCAGGCTCTGTACGACTCCGATCGTTACGCCTTTGCGGTTCGTCCCCGTCAGCTTCAAAGCGCCGATAATGGGGATATTCTCTTTCCGACTGGCAAAGCTATTGACGTTATCGATGCCGGGAGGCGTATAGGAAGGGGCGGCACCGATACGGCGCGTGTAAAACATCATGTCGCTGCCGTTGGCAAAGTCCAGGATATGTTTTCCTTCGAGGAAGAAAGGACGCTTCTCGTCGTAAAACGTTTCGTAGGCCGTCAGGTTCATCACCGAAGGGTCAAGTTCCACCTGTCCGTAATCGGGGTTTATCGTCATATCCAGCGTAAAGTCGGACAACGCAAATTTGGCATCCAGACCGATATTACCGCCCCAGCTATGCCCCTCCTGGTAAGGGCTGCCGGGAATCTTCGGCTCGCTCCGGTATTTACCCATCACATAGGGCAGGAACTCTATTCCGCGCGGTTTCGGCAGATCGGTCATGCCGTGCATTTCCCCGAAAGAGAACACATGCCCGTTATTCTTCAAGGGGATCATACTCCAGTTCTGCACTTCGTTATTCCGCCTGATAATGCGGCGAACATGAAGCCCCCAGATACCGTCGGCCGACGCTTGGTTATAGCGAAGCTGGCTGAAGGGAATGCGCAATTCGGCCGTCCAACTCGAATCCGGCAGGTTTACATGCGTCCTACCTTCCCAAACAGCGTTCCAGCTCCGGTTCACATTCAACTTATCCGTCACAATCAGGTCGGTCTTATTCCCGCCCAGGTTAATATTGAACTCCGGGGCAGCCCTGTAGTCATGGTATGTATCGAAAGCCACACTGATCAGGTCTCCCATACTGTTGTCGTCGCGGTTCCCGATGAAACGGTTCATCTTTCCGGGAACAGCATCTTTACAATACACGCCTACGTATATATATTTATCGTCATAAAAGAGCTTTACCCGCGTAGGAGAAGGTGATATTTCACGCTCATAAGGAATAATCTGCACAAAACGGTCGGACCATTCCCCCTGCTCCATCCAGAAGGGTTCATCCAGTTTTCCGTCTATCACAGGTTTGACACCTGTAACTTTCGTCACATTGTAAATACGTTTGTAAGCATCTTTGAAAGGAACAACAGAATCCTGTTGTCCATAGCCGAATGTACAGACTGACAAGAGGAGGAGATTCAAGAGATAACGTTTTTTCTTCATGGTCTAAAGAATTAAGCGAGAAGGGCATCGCCCTTTTTCATGCTCACAAAGTTAGCAATTATACGGAAATAAAAAAGGCCGCACATCCTAAGATCGCAGCCTTTTTTTATAATATTGAAACTAATTAAATAGCATACAAAGAGCTGATAGACTCACCGCTGCATACGCGACGGATCGCTTCGGCAAACATATCGGCTATTGAAAGGACTTTTACCTTTTCGCACTTCTTTGCATAAGGAATAGAATCGGTAAAGATCATTTCAGTCAAAGCTGATTCGTCTACACGTGTGGAAGCCGGGTCAGACATAACAGCGTGGCTGGCGATAGCGCGTACGGATTTAGCTCCGTTTTCCATCATCAGGTTCGCTGCTTTCGTAATCGTACCGGCAGTGTCCACCATGTCATCAATCAAAAGAACGTCCAATCCTTCCACTTCACCGATGATACGCATTTCTGCAACTTCGTTGGCGCGCAAACGGGATTTGTGGCAGATAACCATCGGCAAACCAAGATACTTGGAGTAGCTGCTGGCACGTTTCGTACCGCCGACATCCGGTGTAGCGATACACAGGTTATCCATCGGCAAAGATGTCTTAATATAATCCAGGAATACTGAAGATGCATACAGGTGATCCACCGGGACATTGAAGAATCCCTGAATCTGGTCAGCATGCAAGTCCATTGTGATCAAACGGTTGATACCGGCCGTACTCAACATATCGGCAATCAGCTTCGCACCGATAGATACACGCGGTTTGTCCTTTCTGTCCTGACGGGCCCAACCGAAATAAGGAATTACTGCGATGATAGAATGTGCAGAAGCACGTTTAGCCGCATCAATCATCAGGAGAAGCTCCATCAGATTATCCGAGTTAGGGAACGTTGATTGTACCAGGAAAACATCGCGGCCACGAATAGACTCTTCGTAAGAAACGGAGAACTCTCCATCGGCAAAATGTTGAATGTTCATCTGCCCCAGTGGACAACCAAGACTTTTGCAAATTTTCTCTGCAAGATACCGGGAGTTGGTTCCCGAAAACACCAAGAAAGGAGTTTGTGCACTCATTATTCCGAATATTTATCTTAAGTAAATAGATTTGAATTGTGGGTGCAAAGGTACAAAACAATTGACAATGAACAATGGACAATTGACAATTATCAAAAAAGTAATTATCAATTGTCAATTATCCATTATCAATTCAATATGTAAATTTCAGTAAACGACCTGAATAGGCCGGCAAGACCACCTGGTAAGGCCAGGCTGCCGTCAGCGTACTGACAGTGCTTTCTCCCGTCATCAAATCGGTCAGGACTGCCGCCTTGTTGTCTTCGAAATCAAGAGCCTTAAAAGCCCCGTTCGGAATCTGGACGCGCACCGTCTGCTCCGCCTTGTCGAAATTAACGACTACCAACAGGACTTCATTCTTATACTTACGCATAAAAACAAACTGGCGATGCGGGTTAAAATACGGATTGCTCAGGTTTGCATACATCAGGTCGTAGAAAACGCCTTCCGTTATGGCCGGCTCCGATTTGGCAATATTTAAAATCTTGGCATACGCTTCACGCAATTGGCGTTGCTCGGCAGTCAGCTTTCCTCCGTCGAAAGCGCCTTCATTGATCCAGTTACGCAGGCTGGCGACACTCCAGTAATCAAAGATTGTCGTCCGTCCGTCACGCCCGCTGAACCCTTCGTCATCCATACCCGGCTCTCCCAATTCCTGCCCGCTATAGATCATCACAGGTTGGTATTCATCATGGCCGACACGATCATTCCCGGGATACCCGGACGCGGATCGCCGGCGAAGAAATAAGAGGCGACACGCTGTTCGTCATGGTTTTCGAGGAAATTCAGCATATTCTGCTGGATTCCTTCAAGCGACTTCCAGCAAGTGGAAATATTACTTGCCGGAGCCTGGTTACACATGACGGCCCGTACCGTATCATAAAGCCCGACCTTGTCATAGAGGTAATCGAAATGCCCGTTCTGGATATAATTACGGTATTCTGCCGGATTGTAGACTTCAGCGATAAAGCAGACGTCATGCGCTTGCTTCACCTTCGGGATCACCCAGTTCCAGAACTCCACCGGGACCATTTCCGCCATATCGCAACGGAAACCGTCCACACCTTTTCCTGCCCAGAACAACAGGATATCGAGCATCTTCACCCAGGTGTTGGGTACCGGATCAAAATGCGGAGTACGGCCGTTCAGGTAATCTATGCCATAATTCAACTTGACCGTCTCATACCAGTCATTCCGTCCCGGACAAGCATCAAAACGGTCGTTGCCTGTCACCTTGGCGGGAAATTCACTGTATTCGAAATCTTCCTGCTGTGCTCCGAACGGCAACGAGAGAGTCTGCCCCGGTACATAGTAAAAGTTATTGTTCGGATCGAACGCTTTCGAGGTATTGTCTTTCTGTCCCAGATCTTCCACATACGCCATCTTAGCATCCGAATGATATTGGCGGGCTACGTGGTTGGGTACAAAGTCGAGTATCACCTTCAGGCCGGCATCATGCGTCCTCTTGACCAATGCCTCAAATTCCCCCATCCGGTCAGGCACCTGGCCTGCCAGGTCGGGATCGACATCGTAATAGTCTTTGATTGCATAAGGCGAACCGGCATTTCCTTTAACGACAGCCGAATGGTCTCTCTGTATCTGATAAGCCGTATAATCGGTTTTCGTCGCATGTTCGATAACTCCGGTGTACCACACATGGGTAGTGCCCAATTCTTTTATTTTAGATAAAGCAAGAGGCGTAAAGTCTGAAAATTTTCCAACTCCGTTTTCGGCTTTACTGCCGTTCTTCACCAAGGATGATTTCAGATTTCCAAACCAACGTGGAAAGACCTGATATATGACTATCTTATTCGTCTGTTTCATTGCGCTATTTGTCTACTTAGTTTAATTTGGTAAACACAGGAACGTTCCGGAACGACTACGGCATTAAGGCATTGTTTCGTCTCGCCATAATTGCGTTTACCAAGGTTTCATACTTATTTTCTTTTATCACGATCTCGAAAGCCCGGACAGCCGCCGCATATCCGATATTGGCGATCTGTTCCACATTCTCGAGGTCAAACGTTTTATACATGCCGAATTCTTCGGCTTCAATCAATACATCACACATTTCACGGTCTTCCAGTGTATTGGCCCGGAACATATAATGATAAGAACGCTCGGCAATGTGATAGAGCGTCTGCTTATATTTTTGCGGTATCAGCGGACTGACGTTCACGCCGATGATACGCTCACATTCCTCACGTATGATGGAAACCGGGAAATTATGGAAAAGACCTCCGTCTACATAATGCACTCCGTTTATCACAACCGGGCTGAAGATAATCGGAATACTACAAGAAGCCGTCACCGCCTCGACGATGGGACCGCTACGGAACTCATGGCTCTCCCCGTTATCGAGATCGGTAGCCATGACAACCAAAGGGGTTTTCAGTTCTTCAAACGTTTTAGCCCTCAAATGACGCCGGAGGAAATGGCGGAACCGTTTGCTGTCGAACAGTCCCGATTTCGGGATCTGCAACTGGGCGAATTCCGAAAACTCGCGGCCGGTAAACAGTTCTTTTATCTCGTCGGCCGTATAGCCGTCGGCGAATAAAGCCCCCATCAACGAACCGACACTTGTCCCGACAATGATATCCGGCTCCAGACCGCACTCCTCCAGCAATTTAAAAACTCCGATGTGGGCAAAACCTTTCGCTCCTCCGCCACTCAGAGCCAAGCCAAGTTTATAGGTCTTATGGTTCGTTTCTTCCGTCATTTGCGTTTTAATTCTTATTCTGTGACAAATATGCTGTTTTTTTTAGAATGAAACATTATTATTTCCGAAAAAGTTTCTCCGCTTCTTTATTTTCGTTATATTTACGGGAGGACAATAAAGTACCGTAAGGCTCTAAGTGTCAAAACGATTAAAACCATATTAAATTTAAATCTCATTGCTATGATTACACCTATTTTTTGGATCATACCGGTAGCATCTATACTTGCTCTGGTATTTGCCTGCTTTTTTTTCAGGCAGATGATGAAAGAGAGTGAAGGGACCGAGTTAATGGCAAAGATAGCCCAGCATGTCCGCAAAGGGGCTATGTCATACCTGAAACAGCAATACAAGGTTGTCGCTTCGGTATTTCTCGCCCTGGTGGTTTTATTCGCCATCATGGCGTATGGATTCGGGGTACAGAATGAATGGGTGCCGATTGCTTTCCTTACCGGAGGTTTCTTTTCCGGATTGGCCGGATTCTTGGGGATGAAGACAGCGACTTATGCTTCCGCCCGTACCGCTAATGCCGCCCGTTCTTCGTTGAACAGCGGTCTGCAAGTCGCTTTCCGTAGTGGTGCCGTAATGGGATTGGTAGTCGTAGGGCTCGGCCTGCTGGATATTTCGTTCTGGTATATACTGTTAAATATATGTATTCCGGCAGACGCGATGGATGCCACGCATAAACTGACAATCATAACAACCACCATGCTGACCTTCGGGATGGGCGCTTCCACACAGGCGCTCTTTGCCCGCGTCGGAGGCGGTATCTATACGAAAGCGGCCGATGTAGGCGCCGACCTGGTCGGGAAAGTGGAAGCCGGCATCCCGGAAGATGACCCGCGCAACCCGGCGACTATTGCCGACAACGTGGGGGATAATGTGGGAGACGTAGCCGGTATGGGCGCCGACCTCTATGAATCCTATTGCGGTTCCATCCTGGCTACCGCCGCCTTGGGGGCTGCGGCTTTTGTGGCTTCCGGGAATGTGGAGATGCAATACAAAGCGGTCGTGGCACCGATGCTGATTGCAGCGGTAGGGATCGTACTGTCGATCATCGGAATCTTTGCCGTCCGCACGAATGAGAACGCAAGCATCCGTCAGCTGTTGAAAGCATTGGCGATCGGCACGAACCTCAGCTCCGTATTAATAGCCATTTCGACTTTCGCGATTCTTTATCTGTTAGGGTTGGATAATTGGTTCTGGATCAGTTGTTCGGTTATCGTCGGGCTACTGGTCGGCATCGTGATCGGGCAATCGACCGAATACTATACATCCCAATCTTATAAACCTACCCAACGGGTATCCGAAGCCGGACTGACCGGACCGGCAACCGTTATCATCTCCGGGCTCGGACTGGGTATGTTATCTACAGCAATCCCGGTTTTGGCCGTAGTTGTAGGTATTATCTGTTCTTTCCTCTTCGCATCCGGATTCGACTTCAACAATATCGGCATGGGGCTGTATGGCATCGGTATCGCAGCTGTAGGTATGCTTTCGACATTAGGAATCACATTGGCTACGGACGCTTACGGACCTATCGCCGACAATGCCGGAGGCAATGCGGAAATGTCCGGCCTGGGTAAAGAAGTGCGCAAACGTACGGATGCGCTCGACTCGTTGGGCAACACTACCGCCGCAACAGGCAAAGGATTCGCGATCGGCTCGGCAGCCTTAACGGGTCTGGCCTTGCTGGCATCCTACGTGGAAGAGATAAAAATAGGATTACTCCGGTTAGGTGAAACGGTCCTGCAATTTGCAGACGGCAGGGCTATCGAAGTATCGAAAGCCTCTTTCTCCGATTTCATGGTCTATTACGATGTCACACTGATGAACCCGAAAGTGCTGGCCGGTATGTTCTTAGGTTCCATGATGGCATTCATGTTCTGCGGGCTCACGATGAACGCAGTCGGACGTGCCGCCGGGCATATGGTGGAAGAAGTACGCCGCCAGTTCTGCGAAATACCGGGAATACTGACCGGGAAAGCAGAGCCGGACTATGCCCGCTGCGTTGCCATTTCAACCAAAGGCGCACAAAAAGAGATGGTTGTTCCTTCCCTGTTGGCTATTATTGCTCCGATCATTACAGGACTGATTTTCGGCGTTACCGGAGTGGTAGGGCTGTTGATCGGCGGCTTGAGTACAGGTTTCGTGTTAGCTATCTTTATGGCAAATGCCGGCGGCGCCTGGGACAATGCCAAGAAACACGTAGAAGAAGGCAACCACGGCGGTAAAGGCAGCGACGCCCACCGCGCAACTGTCGTAGGCGACACGGTCGGCGACCCGTTCAAAGACACCTCCGGCCCCAGCCTCAACATCCTGATCAAATTGATGAGCATGGTCGCCATCGTCATGGCAGGGCTGACAGTAGCATGGAGCCTTTTCTAAATTGGGAAAGCGCATTATTTGACAGAACTGAAACAAACAGACCTCGTAGGGGCGGTTCGCGAACCGCCCTCCATGTCAACAAATATATCCATCGTCGCTACCCGGGCAGTTCGCGAACTGCCCCTACGAAGCCTGCTCTTTTGATTCAAATATTCTTAGATACGGACTATCTATCAAACAGGTCGCAACTTATAAGGACGGTGAATATATCGAAAGACGGCTAATGCGATTGAATAATAAAGCCTTTTACACTACCGCACATATTTTTTATTTATCTTTGTAACGTTTTTGATTACAGATAAATTGAGGAAACACAAAGGAGAATGAGACAAGTAAACAGCAAGGATAAAAAAGCCGGTGCAAACCCATTGGCAAACCACCAATATCTTATGAACACTATCCGGACCATCTATCTGGAAGACGGAAGTGTCGAAACACAGAAAGATTGCATGCACCCTGAACTGGAAAACACCAGACAGGATTACACCAGCCTTATCAACATACTGAGAAAAGACGTCTATCCACCAGACCGTAACCTATGGGACGAAACGGTTTCACTGGATGCTTTTCATCAAATGATAACAGAAGGATGCTTCCATAAGACATTCGATATGCGTTTCTGCAATGAGCTTTTCGGTTTCGAATGGCGCGAAGCCTTTATCGATATCCTTGTCGACAAAGAAGGCGTGCCGGACAGGGTTGTCCTGCTCAGTCGCAATGTCAACGATTTCAGAAAATCACAAATCATTGAAACAGCCGTACAATCGGAATACGATTATGTAATTTATATCGAAGCTTCGAAAAACAACTATGTCATGTACACTTCCGGTTCGGGAAGCGACAGCCCTCCTCCCATCGCCAGCAGCGATTACGACGGTGTGGTAGCCGAATACAACCGCCAGTATATGGCACCGGAATTGTGTGAGGAAATGACCCGAAAGCTAAGCATAGCCCATGTGGATCCGATACTACGGCAATACGGCGAATACACAGTCTACGGCACCATGATAGAAAACGGCGTGAACCGGGAAAAGAAAATGCGGTTCAGCTATTTCGACAAGGAAAAGAACATCTGGCTGATGACCCGGACCGACATAACGGAAATCAAGGAAGAAAGAAAGCAGAAGCAACTGCTGCAGGAAGCCTTGGAAAGCGCAACGGCTGCCAATCGTGCCAAATCCGATTTCCTGTCACGAATGAGTCACGACGTACGCACACCCATTAATGCCATTGTGGGTATGACGGCAATAGCCAGCCTGCACATGGATGACCAGAACCGCATAGCCGACTGTTTGAAAAAAATAACCATATCCTCCAAACTTCTGTTGAATCTGATTAACGAAGTCCTGGACATGTCGAAGTTAGAAAGCGGCAAGATCATGTTGACGGAGGAGTCATTCAAACTCGACGAACTGCTGGACAGCTTGTTCATAATGGTACAGCAAGCCTTTGAGGAAAAGAATCAAAAATTACTCATACATGTTACCAAGGTAAAGCATGAATGCCTGATAGGCGACGTACAGCGCATACAGCAGGCTTTACTGAACATGTTGACCAACGCAATCAAATATACCCCGGAAGGCGGGCAAATACAACTATCGGTAAAAGAGAAACCTTCCGTCTATAACGGTTATGGACAATTCGAAATAGCAGTCTCGGATAACGGCATAGGTATGAAACCCGATTTCCTGGAAAAAGTATTCGAACCATTCGAACGCTCGAACGACACAGCTACCCGGAATATCCAAGGTACAGGCCTCGGCATGGCCATCAGCCGGCATATCGCCAGATGATGAACGGAGATATCCATGTGGAAAGCGAATATGGAAAAGGCTCCACGTTTACCATGGATATTCACATCAAACTGGGAGGCGCAGATGAATACACTAACGACATATTGGTCGACTTGCCTGTATTAGTCGTGGATGACGACGATATCTCCTGCGAGATAGCCTGTGAAAATCTGTCTGAGCTGGGAATGAAACCGGAATGGGTTCTTTCCGGACAGGATGCCGTACAGAAGATCATTGACGGGAACAGCTATTTTGCTATTATCATAGATTTGATGATGCCCGGCATGAACGGTATTGAAACGGCTTGTAAAATACGGGAATATGTGGGACCGGATGTCCCCATCATTATCATATCGGCCTACGATTACTCCGGCTACGAAATCGAAGCGTTGAAGGCTGGGGTCAACGGTTTCATCAGCAAACCTATCATGAAATCCAAACTGTTCCACCTGATGAAAAAGTTTGCGACGAACAAGAAAGATGAACAGGAGACCACGATTATTATCCCTTCTGTCATCACCTCTTTCCCCGGTAAACGGATATTGGTAGTGGAAGACAACGAACTGAATCGTGAGATCGCCTATGAATTGCTGAAGGAAACCCATGCTGAAGTCGAAACAGCCTGCGACGGCCAGGAAGCCGTAGACAAAGTCGCCGCTTCCCCGGAAGGATATTACGATTTCATCATCATGGATATACAAATGCCTGTCATGGACGGACTCGAGGCGACGAAACAAATCCGCCATCTCGACCGTAAGGATATAAGGAATTTACCAATCATAGCCATGTCTGCCAACGCTTTTGCCGAAGACGTACGGCTTAGCCTGGAAGCCGGCATGAACGAACATATCCCCAAACCGATAGATATAGAAAGACTCTACAGCATCATGGGAAGATGGTTTCGCTAATGCGGACCAGCTGTTATTTCAACAGCGCATCGACAGCCGCCCGCCAATCTTCCCCATTCCGGGGTTGGTAGGTGGCAAAGCCGAGTGAGCGTCCTACTTCAATATTACTTTTACCATCATCCACAAAAAGTGTTTCCGACGGGATGAGGCCGCAATCTTTGATCATATATCAAAGATTCTCCGGTCGGGTTTTGTCACCCCTACTTCATATGACGTGTACATCCGGTCAAAATAGTCTCCGATCGGACGGCCTGCGGGAGTAAATCCGGTTGTCCGTGCCCATCCTTCCTGGATAATAGGGTTGGTATTGCTCAACAGATAGACATTGTAACGCTCACGGAGCGCCAACAGATAATCAAGCTTATACTGAGGCGTATCGGCAATAAACCCCAGCCAGCCATGCCTGATATCTTCATAGGTAAGGTCTTTTCCCGTATGTTCACGAAGTTTCCGGCAGAACTCATCGGCATCGATCGTTCCGTTCTCCACTTCCAGGAAAATACCTTTTTGCTCATAAGGATCGAGCAATTGTTCGGCATCCTCCACTCCTATCTCCTTAAAGCGCTGTACAGCCTGGCTATGGTCCAGGTTGATCAAGACGCCTCCCAAATCGAATACTATATTTTTTATTGTTCCCATATTCATCCTCTTATTTCCACAAACTTACACAAAAGCCTCCGGATGAGCAAATAAAAAAGGCTGTATGCAAAGAGTCGCATACAGCCTCGGTATAATTTGTTCGTTCACAAGGTCCAGACAGACCAGTAAGCCGAACCCTGTTTATTCTAAATTGTGGATAACCAAACCTGAACGCAGTTTAGGTTCGAACCAGGTCGTCTTAGGAGGCATGATATTACCGGTATCGGCAATATCCATCAACTGTTTCATCGTAACGGGATAAAGGGCCAAAGCCACCTTCATCTCGCCACTGTCCACACGGTGTTTCAATCTCCCAGACCGCGGATACCACCGACGAAGTCGATACGCTTGTCCGAACGAAGGTCTTTTATGCCTAAGATTTCATCCAGGATCAGATTGGAAGAGATCGTTACATCCAGTACTCCGATCGGATCACTGTCGTTATACGTGCCCTGCTTAGCGGTCAGCGAATACCATTTTCCACCCAAATAGAGCGAGAAGTTATGCAAAGCAGCAGGTTTATAAATATCCGTGCCTTTCTCTTCCACAATGAAGTTCTTACCCAACTTAGCCAGGAACTCTTCTTCCGACAAGCCGTTCAGGTCTTTTACCACCCGATTATAGTCGATAATGGTCAACTGGTTTGCCGGGAAGCAGACAGCCATAAAATAGTTATACTCTTCGTCTCCCTTATGAGCCGGGTTCTGTTTTGCTTTTTCAGCACCGACCAGAGCGGCGGCGGCAGAACGATGGTGGCCATCGGCAATATACAAGGAAGGCATCTCACCGAACAGTTCTGTAATGCGGGCGATATCGGCATCATCGTCAATAATCCAGAACGTATGTCCGAAACCATCATCTTTTGCCACGAAATCATATTCCGGAGCGCGGGATGTATATTTAGCAACAATCCTGTCCAGTTCGGCATTATCGGGATAAGCAAAGAACACCGGTTCGATGTTGGCATTGTTCACACGGACATGCTTCATGCGGTCTTCCTCCTTGTCGCGACGCGTCAGTTCGTGTTTCTTAATAATGCCATTCATATAATCGGGCACATAAGCGCCGACAACCAGACCGTATTGCGTTTTACCGTTCATTGTCTGGGCATATACATAGTAACACTCCTTCTTATCCTGAACCAGCCAGCCTTTTTCCTGGAACATGCTGAAATTTGCAGCGGCTTTCAGATAGACGGCAGGATCATGTTCATCCGTTCCGACCGGAAAATCTATTTCCGGTTTGATGATATGATAGAGCGATTTCTCATTTCCTTTCGCTTCTTCACGTGCTTCTGCCGAGTTCAACACATCATAAGGACGGGATGCAACCTGTTCAATTAAATCTTTCGGAGGGCGGATACCCTTAAAAGGTTTGATTCGTGCCATGGTATGATTCCTTTCTTTTACTTGTTAACGCGGAACTTTTCACATCCTTCTTTCAAGAAACCTTCGATCTGCTTAGCGGCAGCAATACCGGCATTGATATTGGCTTCGGCAGTCTGTGCACCCATCTTCTTTGGAGTGGAGAAATAGCGACCGGCAAACTTGGCGGCAAACTCTTCGTTGGCTGCCGGCATAATATCGGTCATATATTTCAGGTCTGTACGTTCTTCCATCAGCTTGATCAACTCAGCTTCGTTGATCACCTCCTTACGGGCCGTATTCACTAATAAACCGCCTTTCGGCATCTTGCCGACCAGAGCATAATTGATGGAATTCTTTGTCTCGGCTGTTGCCGGGATATGCAAAGAGACAACATCACAAGTTGCATAAAGCTCCTCTTGGGAAGCAACCGGCTTCACTCCATCCGCTTCGATAGCAGATGCCGGACAGAAAGCGTCGAAAGCATAGATTTCCATACCGAAACCTTTCGCAATGCGAGCCACATTGCGACCTACATTACCATACGCATGGATACCTAATTTCTTTCCTTTCAATTCTGTTCCGGAAGTACCGTTATAGAAGTTACGGACAGCCATTACCATCATACCGAAAGCCAATTCGGCTACGGCATTCGAGTTCTGTCCTGGTGTATTCATCACGCAAACATTGTGGGCTGTTGCGGCAGCCAAGTCCACGTTGTCATAACCGGCTCCGGCACGTACCACGATCTTCAACTGTTTTGCTGCGTCCAAGACTTCGGCATCGATAATATCACTACGGATAATGATGGCATCCACATCTTTAACAGCTTCCAGCAGTTTTGCTTTTTCACCGTATTTCTCCAACAGGATCAGTTCGTCACCTGCACCTTCCACGACTTCGCGGATACCTTTCACAGCTACTGCTGCGAAAGGTTTATCTGTTGCTACTAATATCTTTGCCATAATTAATGCTTTCTTTCAAATTCTTTCATACATGCGATCAAAGCCTCAACGCTGCTCTTCGGCATTGCGTTATACAAAGAAGCGCGGAAACCGCCTACAGAACGGTGTCCCTTGATTCCGACCATACCGGCGGCAGTTGCAAACTTACTGAATTCGTCTTCCAGTTCCTTGTATTCGTCGTTCATGATGAAGCATACGTTCATGATGGAACGGTCTTCTACGGCTACCGTACCTTTGAACAATTTATTACGGTCGATTTCGTCATACAGGATAGCTGCATTTTCCATATCTTTCTTTTCCATAGCAGCGATACCGCCCTGTTCCTTATACCATTTCAATGTCTGCAAAGCAGCGTAGATAGGCAATACGGGAGGAGTGTTGAACATGGAATCCTTTTTAATATGCGTGTTGTAATTCAGCATAGTCGGTATCGGACGATCCACATGTCCCAAAGCATCCTGACGTACGATCACCAGCGTTACACCGGCAGGAGCCAGATTCTTCTGTGCACCGGCATAAATAATGTCATACTTGGAGACATCGATCGGACGGGAGAAAATATCAGACGACATATCACATACCAATGGAACCTTTACGTCCGGATCCTTACGTGTTTCCGTACCGTAAATGGTATTATTGGATGTATAATGGAAATAATCGGAATCTTCTGCAATCGTATAATCTTTAGGAATATACGTATAGTTTGCATCTTTTGAGGAGGCAACTACGTCCACTTCGCCGAACAACTTTGCTTCCTTGATCGCATTGGATGCCCACGTTCCGGTATCAATGTAAGAAGCTTTCTTCTTTAAAAGGTTGTAAGGCACCATACAGAACTGCAGACTGGCGCCACCGCCCAAAAAGACTACTTCGTAGCCGGCAGGAACATCCAGTAACTCTTTGATTAATGCACGCGCTTCGTCATTTACGGCAACAAATTCTTTACTTCTGTGGGAGATTTCAAGAAGGGATAAATCCATACCCGCAAAGTTCTCTACAGCTGCAGCCGTATTTTTAATTGTAAACTCGCTCAAGATAGAGGGACCTGCATAAAAATTGTGCTTCTTCATACCAATGTCTTTTTAATGTTATATAATTCAAGTAACTAATTTCCCAAAAACAGACGGCTAATGTACAAATTAAATTGAAAACCTTAGTACCGATCACCCCACAAACGTCTCATCTGTTCGATCAGTTTGTGTTCGGCCGGATTTTCCTGTCCTTTCCACAGCCGTTCGTTCAAAATCTCTTTTGGAAGGAACTCCTGCTTGACAAAATGATTTTCATAATCATGTGCATATTTGTAGTCTTTCCCGTAATTCAATTCAGCCATCAGTTTAGTCGGCGCATTACGCAAATGAAGGGGAACGGGAAGGTTTCCCGTGCGATTCACCAGTTCCAACGCGTCATTGATCGCCATATAAGCCGAATTACTTTTAGGGCTGCATGCCAGATAGACGGTCGTTTCCGCTAAAATAATCCGTCCTTCGGGCCAGCCGATTTTCTTTAAGGCTTCAAAACAAGCATTTGCCAACAATAGAGCATTCGGATTCGCTAATCCGATATCTTCCGATGCTGAAATAACCAGACGACGGGCTATAAATTCCGGATCTTCCCCACCGGCCACCATACGTGCCAGCCAGTAAACAGCCGCATCCGGATCACTTCCCCTGATGGATTTGATGAAAGCGGATATAATGTCATAATGCATCTCTCCTCCTTTATCGTACGCCGCCGGATTCTCCTGCAAGCGTTCCACCACCTTCTCATCCGTTATTTCAATCTTTTCATTACCTTCTTCCGCAGCTACTACAAGCTCCAGGATATTCAGCAATTTCCGGGCGTCACCTCCGGAATAGCGCAACACGGCGTCCGTTTCAGTCAGCACGATGTTCATATCCTTCAGTACCACATCCTCCGTAACCGCCTTATTTAACAGAGTCAGCAAATCGTCCTTTTCCAAGGATTTCAACACATATACCTGGCAACGTGAAAGCAGCGGACGGATCACCTCGAATGAAGGATTCTCCGTTGTAGCTCCGATCAATGTGACCACCCCTGTCTCTACCGCATTCAGCAGGGAATCCTGCTGCGACTTGCTGAAACGATGTATTTCATCTATAAACAGGATCGGTGAAACGGTATTGAAAAAACGATTACTCTTTGCTTTTTCTATCACTTCACGCACATCCTTCACGCCTGAACTGATTGCGCTCAATGTATAGAACGGTGCTTCCAGCTTATTTGAAATAATCTGCGCCAGCGTTGTCTTTCCAACACCCGGAGGTCCCCACAATATAAAAGAAGGGACACGTCCCGCATCAATCATCTTTCTTAGAACAGCCCCCGGACCCACCAGGTGTTTCTGTCCAATATAATCGTCCAACGTTTTCGGACGTAACCTCTCTGCTAACGGTTGACTCATCATGTTGGCAAAAGTCGTATATTTTATTTACTTTTCAAAGTATAAACGCCGTAAAAATTCAAGATAATTTTGATGTTTGACAGCAGAAAAATATGATAAAAAGTAAGCACACACAGCAACACACCACGTGCGCGAGCACAAAATACTATCAATTTGTCAAAAACAAGATCCATTTCAGGCTAAAAACGCCTTGTTCCCGCACTTGACGTGAGACAGCAAAAAAGCAAGCCTTATCCAAGTTCGTGATTATGCGGCCAAGCTTAATGCAACCCCGCTTCAAGCACGGGAACAGGCTACTTCAGACTGATATTTTCCAGATCACGGATTACAGTCATATCCATAATATCGCTATAAATCTCCGTCGTCCTTACACTTTTATGTCCCAACAGCTTCTGAACCGTCGTGATATTCGCCCCATTATACAATAACAAGGTCGCATTTGTATGACGCGCCATATGAAAAGACAGGTTTTTATCTACTTCCGCCAATCGGCAGATACGCTTCAATTGCTTATTCACATTCGAGTTAGCCGAAGCGGATACGCCAAACAGAGTCTTGGAATAACGCCTGCGGTAGCGTTCATAAATGGCAAGCGCCTTTCCGTCAAACAATAAGAATAAAGGCAAACGGACATTCACGTCTGTTTTTACAGAAGAATAAACCAACCATAATTTGTCATCGATCAAATGAAAATTATCCGGTGTGATATTCACGATATCGGAAAAACGAAGCCCGGTGTAACAACTAAACAGAAACATATCGAGTGTCCGCCTGAGTGTTCGTTGCAATTTAGAGGCAGCTTTCTCCAACAATCCCAACTCCTCCAGAGTAAGATGACCACGCTTGCTTTCCATATATTTAATCTTATACTTGCGAAACGGGTATCTCTGCAAATCAAACAAATCCTTATTTATAGCCAGATTGACATATCTTTTCAAATGCTTCATATGCTTGGCTATCGTATTCCTGTGGTAGCTGTGTTCGAGAAGAAAATGCTCGAAGTCACAAAGAAAATTAAATGTAAGATCATCAAAAGCCACCTCCGGCTGAAACTGGCATAACACCTGTAAAGTCGAGAGATGGTTTTTCAACGTTGACAACCTGAGATTACTATGTTCAATCTCATTTTTCATAAAAGAAATAAAAGAAGAAGAATCATAATCACCCCTTTCCCTCAAATATTTCAAAGAAAACGGGCGTCCGCTCTGGATCATGTCCAATTCGATCCGTTCCAAATAAGAAATATAATCTTTAATGTACTGATTAAGTTCATCCATATTAGGATGATTTCTTACAGTTTTCCGCTTGCTATCCCACTGAGTGGGCTTCACATAGATTTTTGTTGAAAAATACTTTTTTTGCCTGTTCAGATAGGCTTCTACCTGAATCAAAGCTTTTCCTTCCGCATTCAATCTTTTTTTCCGATTGAACACCAGATTGTAAATAACTTTTTCCATAATACACATTATTTTCTGAATGAGAACACGAAGGAACAATAATAAGTTCTTTCTTTCGTATGAGACAAACTAAAAGTTTGTTATATTTTGTGTATCAATAGAATATATATTCGTCAAAAACAGTAGTACTAAATTAACATTAGGGCATAAAAAAGAGGCGTACCGTGTCATCGGCACACCTCTTCTTCCTATTTTTAAATATTATTTAATCTTCAACTTTGCCCTGTCGACAGCCCTACTGTCGGGCTGTCATAACCAGAAATTCTCAATAACCCGGATTCTGCTGTTTGGCAATATTTGGGTTTGCGTTAGTTTCACTTACCGGAATCGGCAGGATTGCACGGTAATAAGTACGGTCAAATTTCTGAGATTCAGGGTCCAGAGAATAGTGGAAGCCTTTGTCTGATTCGCTTGTATAGCGAACAATCGTTTCGTTATTTCTCATTGCATCGAAGAAACGCTGTCCTTCACCAACCAACTCTTTGCGACGTTCGATAATGATACGGGCCAGAGTTGCGTCAGCATCTGCAATTGTTGCGGCATTCGGATTTGCTCTCTTTACAATCTCATTCAGATATTTTGCGGCAGTTGCGTTATCGCCGGTCTTGGCTGCTGCTTCTGCTGCATTCAGATAAACTTCAGACAAGCGGATGACGGGCAGGTTATTCAGACGCATATCTCCCGATTTGTCTGCCGGAAACTTATTCACGAATACTCTCGTTTCTCCGTATATCTTGGCCAGATCTTCGTCAAACCGCACAGGCAAGATAACGCCGTTACGAACGTCGTCCGGATCTTGTCCCAGCATATCGCTGAACGTCTTTGTAACAATAGCATCAGCGTAGCCATCTTCGTTGTACAGGTAAGCAATACCTTCGCGATCGCCCCAGTCATCAGAACTTTCGTTGATAATTTCGAACAACATCTCATTTGTATGAGCACCATTATCTTTGTTCCAGGCATCGACATATTCAGTGTTTTTCCATAAAGAGTACGGAGAATTCTTAATTACATCTTCCGCCAGTTCCAAAGCTTCCTTATTTTTGTTCATGGTCAGATAGACTCTGGAAAGAAGAGCTTTTGCCGTCCATACCGTAATATATCCGTTATTTTTCCCTGTTTCCATGAAGCCGCTTCCGATTGCTTCCGTCATATCCTTAACGACCTGCGTGTATACTTCAGCAACAGTGTTACGAGTCGGCAACTGATCGCTTTCTAACGGTTGCAACATTACCGGAACACCCAATGAAGCACCTTCGTCTGCCGTATAAGGAAGACCGTAGATTCTGACAAGGTCGAAATGTACAAGGGCACGAACGACTTTTGCTTCTGCATAGATCATGCCGATTTCTTCCTCACTGGCATCAGTTACCTTCTTATTGTCGATCGCTTCGATCAGACGGTTTGCACGACGGATAACGTTGTAAGGAATGTTCCACATATTAGGAGCGTTGTCCACCGTATATCTCATTTCGTAGCATGAAGAAGAGCGCATACCCTGATCTCTGGCTTGCATATCGTCTCCACGAACATCACCGTAATAGAACATACGGGCAGCATAGTAACTATTATATGTGGAGTTTCCCTGCAAGCGTCATACATACCAAAGTAAGCCGTAACAGCATCACTATAGTTTGTTATAGCCTGAGAGCTTTCAATACCGTCAGACGGCTCACGATCCAGCCAATCGTTTCCACAGGCCGTGAATGTCAAAACAGCCAGTGCCAATGTGAATGATTTATATATCTTTTTCATATTGTTCTTATGATTTGTTTAAAATTAGAAACCAAGTTCGATACCAAAAGTTACGGTTCTGAGAGACGGAGTTTCGAATGTGCAAAGCCCGTCTACAGGAACTTCAGGATCAACATAAAGATCTTTGGATTTCCATGTCAGCAGGTTATTACCGGAGATATAGGCTCTCAGTTTTTCGATGCCTGCTTTTCTAATCCAATTCTGCGGTAAAGTAAAACCAACAGTCATGTTTTTCAGACGCAGATGGTTGGTTGACATCATCCATCTTGAAGACTGAATGTTTTTGTTGCCATAAGCAAACTGCGGTAATTTTGCATTGTCACCCGGTTTCTGCCATGTATCTTCCATCTTATAATAAGACGGAACATTACCTAAATAGTTATATGTACCGCCATTGCTCTGCAACCAAGTTGCATAATCGTAGGCATGTCCACCTAAAGCATAAGTCAATGTAAAATTGAAATCGATAAACTTCCAGCCGATGTAGTTTGTCAAACCACCCTGTACTTTCGGATCCACGTTACCAATAATCACTTTATTAGCCAGAGCCGAGTTCGTAGTAGTTTCACGGCTACCATCTTTATTTATATAATACAATTCTTTACCGGTTTCAGAATCAACACCCGCGTATTCGTATGCATAGAAAGAATAGTAAGGTTCACCCACTTTGTGAATCAATGGACCACTGATAACCTGGTCTTGTTCGCCATTCAGCTTAGTCAACGTATTTTTGTTATGTCCCAGGTTCAAAGAAGTTGTCCAGGTTAACTCTCCATTCTGGACGTTGGTAGACTTGATTTCCAATTCGAAACCACGGTTTCTCATAGAACCGACGTTCAGCAGCTTAGAAGCAGTGCCGTTGCCGTCTATAATACCTAAAGCAGCGGAAATCGGTTTATCCATGATCAAATCTTTGGTATCGCGGTTATACCATTCTGCAGAAATTGAAACCCTGTTGAATAGAGTCACATCCAAACCGACGTTTGTAGCATGGTTCTTTTCCCATTTCAAATCATTATTGAAGAATGTAGATTCTGCAGAACCACCGAAACCATTGTAGTTATAACCATATTGGAACAAACCCATATATGCATAATAATCAGAAGGCTGAGTACCATTCAAACCATAAGACACACGAATCTTCGCATCGCTGATAATGTCAGACAAAGATCCATAAACGCTTCACGTGAAAGTCTCCATGATCCGGATACAGACCAGAAATCTCCCCAACGGCTATCACGTGATAAACGAGAACTGCCGTCACGACGGTAGCTGGCGCTGGCATAATATCTGCTGTCGAAATCATAATTGAGGCGTCCCAGATAAGAAACCATGCGATACCCTTTTTTCAAGCTTGAAGAACGAGTCAGACCTGCATTTGCAATCTCTTCTTTATAAGAAGGATATTGAGAACCGTTAGAGTAAGTATAATCCAATTCGTAATCTTCCGTCTCATAACCTAACAGAATATCCAGATTATGTTTCTCTGCGATAGTCTTGTTATAAGTCAACTGAGTCTGCGTATTGAACTTGCTACGGTTCTGCATATAGCGCTGGTAAACACCTTTAGCAGTACGTCCGTCATTAGAACGCGGATCCCACCATGCACGGCTGTTACTCTGGTTGAAGTCATAACTCAAAACTTCCTTGATATTCAGATTATCCCAAATATTCCAAGTAGCAGCAACCGAACCTAAGAAGCGGTTTACTTTATTCTTGTTATAGTTATAAGTGGCTGTTTGCAGCGGGTTAGCACCGTTCAGAGCCGGGAATTTAGTAGACCATGTCCCATCTTCGTTATACGGGAAAGTAGAAGGTGAAGCCGTCATAGCCAAACACATAATCGGGCTGGCGAAACTGGTTCCTTCATTATTTACATCCTGTGTAGACAATGAATACAATGAATTAGCTTCCAGAGTAATGCGTCCTGTCTTATGAGTCAGGTTTGCACGTCCTGTTACGCGTTCATAAGCAGATTGCAGAGTGATACCATCTTGTTTTGCATAAGATAATGAAGAATAGAACTTCGTTTTGTCATTACCTCCTTGAGCATTCACTTCATAATTCTGATGTGAACCGTTACGGAACAAAACGTCTTTCCAGTTCGTATATCCACTCCAAGGCTCTGCGGCATAAGAATCGATATTCCTGTCTGCCAAAGATGTGGCGGCTGTTTCATCCATACCACTGTTTAATCCGTAGTTTTTGAAACCCATATACAGAATATCACGTCTGTCGGCACCATTCAAGATCGGACGGTAATCGATAGCCATGTTTGAGAAACCCCAGTCAGCTCTGGCCGTAAATTTAGTTTTACCGGCCATACCTTTTTTAGTAGCAATTACGATTACACCATTTGCAGCACGTGAACCATAAAGAGAAGCAGCTGCTGCATCCTTGATAACCGTCATCGATTCGATGTCGTTACTATTCAAATTGGAAAGCATACTTGTTCCAGCATCGTCGTAGCTGAAGCCGTTACTGTTACCAGTCATCATCGGAACTCCGTCAATAACATAAAGAGGGTCGTTACTTGCATTGATAGAACCCATACCACGAATGCGGACAGATTCCACAGCACCCGGCTGTCCGGATGTAGAAGTGATCTGAACACCAGAAACAGCACCAGCCAATTTAGACTGTACGCTTAATGACGGTACATCTTGTAACTTCTCCGTAGTAACACTTGATGCGGCACCTGTAAATGATGATTTTTTAAAGTTACCATAACCTGTCACCACCACTTCGTCCAATAATTCCACATCAGAACTTAATTCGATGTGCAAAACCGGTTTTACACCGATTTCCAAGGCCTTCATTCCTACGAAGGAAATTACCAGAGTCTTTGCAGAACTACGAATTGAGCCAACTTATTCATTTACAGAATTATACCTCTTTAGCGGCTTTCAAATACACCTGTAGTATTAGATCGATAATCAAGCTTTATGTTTTGTGTAAAAGACTAATTAATAAAACAATATCTAATATCCTGCAATATCAGAATGAGCCTTAATTTTTAAAAGTTCTACTAAATAAATATCGATTCCTAAATGGGGGTTATTGTATAAAACGTATTTTTCCGGCAAAAAAGAGATCTGAAACCAAACAAATGTTAATCCACTTTTTAGACCTCAAAAAGGGACTTTTTCCTCTTTTTTGAGCGTTTCCAGCAATTACGACCGTCCTCTTTGCCATTACGACCGTGCTGATAGGTAGTGCACTCGGCACCTCGTGAAGATTAGAACGGTCGTAATGGAGATTAGGACGGTCATAATTGAAAAGAGGACCGTCTTTAGGGCAAAAAAGCCCCTAAATTTCCTTGAGATATTTGGAACGCCGTCCGTTTTATTTTCAAATATTCGATTCTCCGGGAGTTAAGCTTTATCACTTTGCTGGTGTTTCTGGTTTTCGGTAATCAAATTGCACACTTTTCGGGATGGTCTCGGCAGCTTATTTCGCCTGCTGTCAGTCAAAAAGATTAAATCCGTGAAAAAAGTCAATTCAAAATTGATCAAGATTTCGGATGAAATAGAAAAACGGTCAAAAAGGGGGTTCTTGTATTTTTTAGATTATTTTTCCGGACCAGATAGGTCGTTCTGTTAACTTTCCCCCAAGCATCGTTTTATGTTTGTAACTACGTAATCCCATATTTCTATAATTGTATATCTACATTTCTATAAAAACAGATTTGTGCTCCCGCAAATATAAATCGACGTATCTTCTTTCTTTGATAACAAATCTCAAATTCATTTTCTACCTATGTAGACCCCAACCATATATTCAGGCTTCTAAATCCCTTAGTTTTGGCGTTGAGGGTAGAGGTTAAAAATAGATAATTTTAAATGAGCCGCAAATAGAGGATAAGCAGAGGCGAAACAACCTAAAATGCCGATTTTGCACACTCTTTTGTTAATTAACGACCTTGTTTTTATAAAATACTGTTAGTTTTTAGTTGTTATAATAAATTTATTATTACATTTGCCATCACTTAGGAAGATTTATACATAGTTGGTGTATAAGATTACAAATAGAATAGTGCAAATTAGTTATTTATAAGTTAAACAAAAAAAGTGTGTCTATGAAAAGGTTAACTTTCCTTTTATTCTGCCTATTATTAGGTATTGGGATGGCCAACGCTCAGACGTCGAAAGTGACAGGTACTGTTATTTCGGCAGAAGACAATGAGCCCATCATTGGTGCATCTATAGTTGTTAAAGGTACGACTATAGGTACAGTTACAGATTTTAACGGTACATTTTCTTTAGATGTACCAAGTTCTGCAAAAACTCTGGTAGTTTCTTTTGTGGGCATGAAACCCCAGGAAGTCGGAGTTAAATCTAATTTGAAAATCATTCTTGAATCTGATAATCAGATGCTTGATGAAGTAATGGTCGTCGCTTATGGTACTGCAAAGAAAAGTTCTTTCACAGGATCAGCTTCAACTATTAGCAATGAGAAGTTGGAACTTCGTCCAATTACAAATCTGACAAAAGGTTTGGAAGGACAGGCCACTGGTTTGTTGACAACTTCAGGATCCGGACAGCCTGGTGAGGCAGCCTCTATTGTTATTCGCGGTTTTGGTTCAATTAATGCATCCCAAGATCCGTTGTATGTCGTGGATGGTATTCCGTTTGATGGTTCTTTAAGTTCTATCAATCCTTCTGATATCGAATCTATGACCGTATTGAAGGATGCTTCTGCCGGAGCCTTGTATGGTGCACGTGGTGCTAATGGTGTTGTTATGATCACAACGAAACAAGGAAAAGAAGGTAAAGCACAAGTAACATGGCGATCAACAGTTGGTTGGGCTTCACGTGCTATCCAACCGTATGACATGGTTGATCAAAAGGACTTTGTACAATTGACTTATGAAGCTTTGCGCAATGGTTATGCTTTTAACTCCGGTTATTCATGGGAACAGGCTCAACAGATGGCAAGATCAGGTTTGAGTGCCAATTTAGGAGGTGAATTATACAATCCATTTAAAAACTACACATGGGATGATTTGATCAACCCTGAAACCGGAATGGTTCAAGCCGATGCTGCTTCGGCATGGGATGAACGATGGATGGATGCTGTTCAGCGTGATAATGCGTTCAGACAGGAACATCAATTGTCAGTGAATGGAGGCTCCGATAAAACGAAATATATGTTTTCTCTTGGATATTTGAATGAAGATGGTATCCTTATAAACACAGGTTTCCAGCGTTATAATGCTCGTGTGAATGTTAATTCGAATGTAACCGACTGGTTCAAGGCTAATGTAAATGCATCTTTATCAAACTCGGTTCAAGACTATAGTGATTATGATGGCTCTTCTACATCAAACGTTTGGTATTCTGCACAATTTGTATCACCATTATTTCCCGTTTACATAAAAGGCTTGGATGGTAAAAATGTTTTAGGAGAAGACGGAAAACCCCAGTTGGACTATGGTGAAAACGGACGTCCGGGCAGTTATACGGATTATAATCCAGTCGGAGGTTTGACGGATGACAAATCAAATAGAAAAAATGATGTAGCAAGTCTACGTACAGGTGTTACCTTCGGTTCTGACAAAGACAACTTCGGGGTTTTCAAGGGAATAAAACTTAACGTGAACTTTGGTCTTGACTATCGTAATCAAGCACGAATGAGTTATATGAATATGTATCATGGCAACCAAGCTACAGCAGGAGGTTTGTTGACTAAGTACAGTACTCGTATGCAAAGCTATACTTTCAACCAACTATTGTCATGGAACCGTTCCTTTGGATTGCATTCTTTTGATGTATTAGTCGGTCACGAATTCTATGCTTACAGCTACGAATATCTGAAAGCCGGAAAAACAAATCTGGTCGACGGCATTCTCGAATTGCGCCCAGGTACGACACTTAACTCTGCAGACTCTTACACCGATAATTATCGTATTGAATCATGGTTAGGACGTTTCAATTATAACTATGATGAAAAATATTATTTTTCTGCATCTCTGCGTACAGACGGTTCCTCACGTTTTCAGAAAGATAATCGTTGGGGTACATTCTGGTCTATTGGCGGTAACTGGCGTATTTCAAGAGAAGCCTTTATGGAAGACATTAAATGGGTAGACAATTTGTCCCTAAAGTTAAGCTATGGACAACAAGGAAACGATAATATCCTGCATTCCGATGCAACAAGTAATTATTACTTATGGCAGAGTTTATATGATTTAGGTTGGCCTAATTCAAATCAAATCGGTGGCATGGTTTCCTCTTTGGAAAACAGGGAAGTGTCTTGGGAAAAGAATGGAAATTTAAACGTAGGTATTGAAGCAACCTTATTAAATAGCCGTTTAACGGTTAATGCCGAATATTACAATCGCAAGACTGTTGACATGCTATTGAGCTATCCGATGGCTACTTCTACTGGATTTAATGGTTACAATGCCAATGTTGGAGATATGAGAAATACAGGTTTTGAATTTGAATTGAGAGGAACACCTATCCAGACTGAAGACTTCAGATGGAATCTTTCTTTCATGGGATCAACGGTAAAAAATAAAGTATTGAAACTGACTAATACTGCACCTGAAATTATAAAAGGAAATTACAGCATTAAAGAAGGTATGCCTATTAATACATTCTACATGGCTAAATCAGCTGGCGTAGATCCTGCAACAGGTGCTCAACTTTATTGGGTTTATGACAAAGATGAAAACGGGAATATCATAAATGAGCGTATCAGCGATGATTATTCAAAGGCATCGACCAGTAAATATTATCAAGGGAATCGCATTCCTGATCTTTATGGTAGCATCGGAACAGATTTCTCTTATAAAGGCATCGATTTGGCAATCTTAACAACCTATTCTATTGGCGGTAAGATTTATGATGGTTTGTACACAGGTTCCATGAATGCACAGTATGCGACAAATACATGGAATAAACACCAATTGCGCCGTTGGCAACAGCCTGGTGATATAACAGATGTACCTCGTGTAGAAATTAATGGATCTTATACAGCAACTGATCGCTTTTTAATTAATGCATCTTACTTTGCAATTAAAAATATCACATTAGGTTATTCTTTGCCTAAAGATTGGATGAGAAAAGCGAAACTTAATAATATCCGTGTATTCGGTTCTATCGATAATTTGGCATTATTCTCTCACCTGCAAGGTATGGATCCTCAGTATAATTTCAAGGGCGAAACTGATTATACTTATGCACCGAATAAGACCTATTCTTTTGGTGTGGAAATTAACTTCTAAAGTAGAAACATTTTTATAAGAAACAAGATGAAAAAGATATTCAAATATATGTTTGTCGGTCTGATGGCTTGTACTACTCTGTCATCCTGTCTGGAGAGTTCACTCGATACCAATCCGACCGATTCAATGTCCGGAACAGGATTATTGGCTAATGCAAATGCAGCTTTAGTACCTCTGAACGGCCTTTACCGTTCCATGTATTCGGCATGGTCTCCCACAGATAACACACACCAATGTTTCGGCATCAGTGCTTATAATTTAATGGGTGATGTGATGGGTGAAGACCTTATTATGGCGGATAAGGGAAGTGGTTGGTTCTGGTATGACTGCCTGTATAATGTAAAAAGCAGATATACTTCTACTACATGGCGTTCATATGATTTATGGAATTGCTATTATACATGGATTTCCAATGCAAATTATATTCTTTCCGCAGAGGAAACAATGGCCGGTACGGAAGCGGAAGTTAACTATGTCATAGGACAAGCTTATGCAATACGCGCTTATTCATATTTTATGTTGGCACAGAGTTTTGCACGTACCTATAAAGGACATGAATCCGAACCTTGTTGCCCGATTTACACAGAACCGACCGTTGCCGGTACGGAAGGAAAGCCTCGCTCTACCGTGCAAGAGGTGTACGATTTGATTGTTGGTGATATAAATAAAGCAGTTGAGCTGCTAAATGGTACTACTCGTAAACATATTTCCCATATTGATTATTGTGTAGCTTTAGGTTTTCAAGCTCGCATTGCCCAAGTAATGGAAGATTGGAATACAGCTAAAAAAGCATCTGAAGAAGCGATTGCAACAAGTAAATGTACTATCGCTAAAGTTTCGGATTTTAAAGGTGTGAATAGTACAAGTGCTCCAAATGTTATGTGGGGAGCTGAAATTCTTTCTGATCAAAGTGGTATGTATGCCGGTTTTTTCACACATATGGATGCTGATGCCGATAAGTACGGAGCTAAAGCCCGTAAACAGATTAGCAAAGAATTATATGAAAAAATGGGGACGACTGACGACCGTTTGATATGGTGGAATCCCGAAGATGCGAATAATAAAGCTGGGGGATACCAACAAGAAAAATTCAAATTTTCTGAAATTCAAACTTGGATGGGTGATTATATTTGGATGCGTATTGAAGAAATGTATCTGATTGCAGCAGAAGCAGAATGTCGTTTGGGTAATGACGCAGGTGCACGTGGATACTTAACGGACCTGATGAGCAAACGTGATGCTTCATACAGTTGTGATCATAAATCCGGAACAGCTATGGGTAAATTGACCACTGATTATACAGGTTCTTTATTGGAAGAAATTATCATACAACGCCGTATAGAACTTTGGGGTGAATTTGGCCGTATCTACGATATCCGCCGTTTGAAACAAGGCTTCAAACGAACCGCAGAAATGGGTTGGCCGATTGATGCTTTACTCGTTAATCGTAATGCCAATGATCCTGAAAGCTATATGTGGGTATTAACTATTCCTCAAACCGAGTTTGACGGGAATGCCAGCCTGGATCAGACTAAAGATCAGAATCCAGTCGGTGATACTAAATAAATTCTATTTATTGATTAAAAGAATAAAGCGATGAAATATATCTCAAAATTATCAACATCAATAGCTCTTCTATCAATCGCATTGGCTTTTACGGCCTGCGATAGCGAACAGGAAAGTGCTATATATTCAGATGCAGCAAACGCCGCAGTTTTTGTAAGTGCATCTTTAGCTGATATTACAGTCTCGCCTGCCGATCCTACTTTTACAGTAGATGTCGTACGTGCAAATGCCGGTAGCGAACAAAGCGGAACTGTTGCTCTAACTGCGACAGTAGAAGACGAACCTCTGGTTGGTTGCACTGTTTCCGGTTACACTTTTGCTGCCGGTGAAAACATGGCAAAAGTAACAGTAAATGTTTCTCCATTGGAAATCGGCAAAGAATTGGAAGTTACATTGACATTGGACAACACAAATGATCCTATTAGTGGTAGTAATACGGTTACTGTAACTGTCAATAAAGATTACAATTGGGTATCTTTAGGTACCGGTACATTTGCAGATATTCTGGCTTTCACAGAAAAGCCCTACAATGTAGAAATCCGGAAAGCTGAAGGTTTTGACCGTTACCGCGTAATCAAACCATATGAACAAGGCTTGAAGAATGATGATGGTCAATGGGGAAATGCGGTTGCAGCTACCTCTTGCGACTATATTGAATTCTGGATAAAGGACGGAATTATTTATTATAATAAGTTCTTTATCGGTATAAACTATGACGGTAGTCCTTCAAATGCAATTTATGCTTATCATCCAAGCTCTTTTTCAGGAATAAGTCTTGCAAATAACAAGCAGCTTGATGACAAAACATTCCAGTTGGCGCCTTATTATTATATAGAAGCTTTACAAGGCGGTTTTGACTATACAGGGAAGGTGGTTCTATTCTTATTACTCTTCCATAAAAACATATAATATTATAATCCATAAAAAGCCGGGTTCTAACTGATAGAATCCGGCTTTTTTGTTCCTTAATGTATATAGTATATGAAATAAGTTAGTTTGAAATAGATTGGTTTCAAATTAACTCATTTCATTTTTGCACTTTTCAAGTTTTGTGCCTACATTTGCTTCTACATAAAATGATTGTTCTATGGAAGCACCATTTGTTTACGGACGCATTGCCGACAAGCAGAATTTCACAGATAGAAAAGATGAAGTTGCATTGTTAAGCCAGAATTTCAGTAGTCTTATTAATACTGTCATCATATCCCCGCGTCGTTGGGGTAAAACTTCTCTGGTGAATAAATGTGCAAGACTTTTATCTGAAAAAAATAAAGATATACTGGTTTGCCAGGTTGATATCTTTAATTGCCGGACAGAAGAACAATTTTACACAGCCTATGCCAATGCCTTGATGCGGGTATCGACCTCTGCTTGGGAAGAATTTGTTGCCGGTGTAAAAAAATATTTGGGACGAATGGCTCCGGTTGTCTCTCTTTCAGAAGGCAGCCAAAGTTATGAACTGTCGTTTGGGATCAGCTTTAAAGAAAACCGACTCTCCTATGATGAAATATTAGACCTGCCACAACAAATTGCTAAAGATAAAGGTAAAAAGATAATTGTTTGTATCGATGAATTTCAAAATATCAACGAATATGAGGATTCGCTCGCATTTCAACGTAAGCTTCGTGCCCACTGGCAGACACATACATCTGTTTGTTATTGCCTTTATGGAAGCAAGCGGCATATGTTATTAGATATTTTCAATGATTATAGTATGCCATTTTATAAATTCGGAGATATTCTCTTTTTACAAAAGATAAAACGGGAAGATTGGATCACCTTTATTTCTAAACGCTTTGCAGACACAGGTAAACAAATTTCCGATGAATTATGCGGTATGATTGCCGATAAAATGAAGAATCATCCTTATTATACTCAACAATTGAGCCAGCAGACCTGGTTGCGAACTTTAGATGTCTGTTCGGAAGAAATAGTAGCCGAAGCATTCAACAGCTTGATAGGACAGTTAAGCCTGCTATTTACCAATATAATCGACTCATTAACTTCCCGTCAAATTAGTTTTCTTATTGCAGTTGCCGATGGTATTGTCAATTTTTCATCCAAAGACGTATTGAAACAATATCAATTAGGCACATCAGCCAATATCAAAAATCTAAGAAAAGCAACACTCGAAAAAGACCTGATCGATATCTTACCGGGTAATGTGATCGAAATCCAAGATCCTGCATTTGAATATTGGCTAAAAAATGGATATCAGGCTTCTGCAAAATAGTTTTTTATACGACTCGTTCAACAAGAATCAGGTAGAATAATAGTTCAATTTATATAGACTATTGTATGGGAGCGATTAATTCCATGGCACCGACTAATCGACTGAAAATCAATTAATATAGCATCAAATCTACATGCTTTTATTGTTTTTGCTATTTTGAAGTAAATTAATATTGTAAGTTTTAATAATGAACTGATTATTAGCTTATTACATTAAAACATAGTTCTGCAAAGACTCTGGTAGTTTCTTTCGTAGGGATGAAATCTCAGGAAATCGGTGTAAAATCGAACCTTCGAGTTGTATTATCTAATGATAACCAAATGATTGATGAGGTGGTGGTTGTCGCTTATGGTACTGCAAAAAAAGGAGCTTTTACAGGATCTGCCGGAGTTGTAAAAACAGAGCAGATCGAGAGACGTCAGGTTTCTGATGTTACGAATGCATTGGCTGGTGCCGTTGCCGGTGTGCAGATTCAAAGTTCAAACGGTCAGCCGGGACAGTCTGCCAAAGTAAACATCCGTGGTGTCGGCTCTATTAATGCCAAATCAGATCCTCTTTATGTTGTCGACGGTATTCCCTATGATGGAGATATTTCTTCCATAAACTCACAGGATATCGAGTCGATGACTGTATTGAAAGATGCTGCATCTACAGCTTTGTATGGTGCACGTGGTGCCAATGGTGTAATTATGATCACGACAAAGAAAGGTAAAAGCGGCAAGGCTACGATTAACTTTGACGGCAAGATCGGCGTAAACTCACGTATGGTTAAGAACTATGATGTTTTGACTGATGTTGTTGAGTATATGGATAACGCATATACATCCCTTTATAACGCAGGTGTTTATAATCTGGGATATGATGCTGCAAAAGCCAACAGATATGCTAATACTTACTTGCCGGTTAAAAGTAAAGGTGGTCTTGGTTATCAAATCTTTACTATTCCGGATGGAGAAAGTCTTTATGGTATGGACGGTAAAATGAATCCGAATGCTACTTTAGGCTATTCCGATGGCGATTACTATTATACACCAGACAATTGGGCGGACGAAATGTTCAGCAATAAAACACGTCAAGAGTATAATCTTAATATATCAGGTTCTACAGAGAAGGCTAACTACTATGTATCATTCGGTTACCTGGATGATCAGGGTATTATCGATGGTTCCGGTTTTACACGTTATTCAACACGTGCAAAGGGCGATTACCAGGTTAAAGAATGGTTGAAAGTCGGTGCAAACATGAGTTATGTTTATTCAAACAGCCGCTCTCCCGGTGATCAGACTGCTACTGCTTCTTCCGGTAATGCCTTTTTGATGGCAAATATGATTGCTCCTATTTATCCTTTATATGTACGCGACACTAACGGTCAGATTATGACAAACCAAGGAAGAAAAGTGTATGACTATGGCGATGGCGAAAGTACTAACCGTTCCCGCTCTTTCATGTCTATCTCAAACCCGGCAGGTGACTTGATTTATAATAAAGATGAATATTTACATGATATTCTGAATGCTACATGGTATGCTGATTTTACCCCAATCGAAGGATTGACAATCACGGCCCGTTATGGTATGAATCTGGATAGCGAACGTTATAACCTTTTAGGTAATGCCTATTCCGGACAGAGCGCTTCTTATGGAGGTACTGCTTACCAGGGACATAGCCGTACATGGGGGTTGGACCAACAGTATCTTGCAACTTACCGGAAAACCTTCAATGACGATCACAACTTTGACGCTATGATCGGTTACGATGGTTACAAGTGGAACGAAGAAATTATTGAAGCAACCGGTCAGAATTTGTATAATCCGGAAGATTTCCATGTGAATAACGCCATCAACCAGTTAATCGGTTACGGTTATGGAAATTCATATGCAACAGAGGGTTATATTGCTCGTGTAAACTACGATTACAAAAACACTTATTATGTAAGTGCGTCTTTCCGTCGTGACGGTTCATCCCGCTTCCACCCGGATCATCGTTGGGGTAATTTCTGGTCGGCAAGTGCTGCCTGGATTATGTCGAAAGAACAGTTCATGGAAAACATCAGTTGGATCGACATGCTGAAACTTAAGGCATCTTTCGGACAACAAGGTAATGACCTGATCGGTAATTATTATGCATACATCGATCAGTTCAAAATGACCGGTTCGAACGGTCTGTTTGCTGATGGGACTTTGGACTACAAAGGTAACCCCGATCTGACTTGGGAAACATCAACATCTTTCAATGCGGGTTTTGACTTCAGTATGCTTAATAACCGTTTAAACGGTAGCATTGAATATTTCTTGCGCCAGTCTACGGATATGTTGTATTACAGACCGGTAGGTCCGTCAGCCGGTTATCAGGAATTGCCGATGAATGTCGGTTCGATGCGGAACTCAGGTGTGGAAATCGACTTGGCTTATTCTATAATCAAAAATAAAAATATTTCCTGGGATGTCAATTTGAATGCATCTTTCATCAATAATAAGATTATTAAATTGCATAAGGACCTGGAAGGTGAATTGATTGATAATACACGTATTTATTCGGAAGGAGAATCCATGTACCGTATGTATCTGGTAAAATATGCAGGCGTTGATTCTGAAACTGGTAAAGCCTTATACTGGGCTAAAGACAAAGACGGAAAGGCTATTACAACCGACGATTATTCAATGGCTGTAAACTATAAAGAAGCTACGGATAATTTACTTCCTACCGTTTATGGAGGTTTTGGTACTTCTGTCAGCCTGTATGGTTTTGATGCTTCTATTCAAATGTCTTATCAGTTAGGTGGCCAGATCTATGATAGCGGTTATGCCCGTTTCATGCACGGTGGCACTTCATCTTATGCAGGCACGAACTGGCATACAGATATCCGGAATGCATGGAGTGAGACAAACAAAGGATCAAACATTCCTCGTCTGGACGCAGAAGACAAGTATGCAAGCTCCCAGTCCGACCGTTGGATCACCAGCTCAAACTATCTGTCACTGAACAATATTACATTTGGTTATACTCTACCGAAGAATATCACAAATAAATTCTTAGTAGACAGATTACGTGTTTATTTCGCAGCGGATAATGTTGCTTTGCTTTCTGCACGTAAAGGCCTTGATCCACGTCAGAGCTACACTTCTGCAACAACAGCACTCTACACACCGATTCGTACAATTTCCGGTGGTATCAGTCTAACATTTTAATTAATTTGATAGAAGAAATTTATTAGCGTATGAAAACGAAAAATATATTATCTGTACTCGCCGTGTCGGCATTGGTGTTTACAGGTTGTGTCGATTTGGATACTATTCCGGAAGGAAACATTGTAACTTCCGACCAGAAAGATGAGATTCTGGAAAGCGATCCTTCTAAAGCAGAAGCCAGTGTGAATGCAATCTATACACAATTCAGCCTTTTCGCCACAGTCATTACGGAAACCGAAAGACATAACGATATCGGTTACCCGGCCCTGATGTTATTCATGGATACAAATGGAGCCGACTTTTTGAGTGATGACAATGGTTATAACTGGATGGGAAATAGCTTGACATTTGATGACCGTATTTTCACTTCTTACGAAAGCCGGATTAACTGGGGCGTTCTTTACAATCAGATTTACGCAGCCAATACGGTTATCTCATTCTTGGGTGAAGATTCTGAAAATCCTGACTACCAGAATTATGTAGCACAGGCTCATGCCGCACGTGCATTTGACTATTGGGTATTGGCCCAGTTGTATCAGTTTAACTATACAAATCATAAATCCGATCCTTGTGTGCCTATCATTACCGAAAAGAATGCTCTGACAGTAACGGATGAAGGTTGCCCGCGTGCTACGGTTGAGCAAGTCTATGCACAGATGATGGAAGATATCAACAAAGCAATTTCTGTTCTGGAAGATTCACCTCTTAAAAGAAGAGACAAGCGGTATATCAGTGTAGATGTCGCTTATGGTATTCGTGCACGTATTAACCTTTCAATGGGTAATTGGGCGGCAGCGGCTGAAGATGCGGATAAAGCAATCAGCCTTTCTTCCTCTTCTCCTTATACAATTGAACAAATGAAGAGACCGGCATTCAACAGTGCTGATGACAACTCCTGGATGTGGGGTATCAAAATTGCTGAAACAGACGAAGTCGTAACAACTGGTATTTGTAACTTCCCGTCTCACATGGGATCTTTCAACTATGGTTATTGCTGGTATAGCGGCGGCCGCCAGATCAATAAAATGTTGTTTGAATCTATTCCTGCAACAGATGTCCGTAAAGGTTGGTGGTTAGATGAAAATACTCAATCTCCTAATCTCAATGAAGATGATATGGAAGTTATCAATACATACTACGGCCCTTATACACAAGTAAAATATGCACCGTACAAGGGTGAATTGTGGACTTCTACTAATGCCAGTGACATTCCTTTGATGCGTATTGAAGAAATGTATTTGATAAAGGCTGAAGGACAAGCAATGAGTGGAAACGTGGCGGGTGCCAAAACTACTCTTGAATCTTTTATTCAGGAATATCGTGATCCGGAATTTACTTGCAAAGCGACTTCTCCTCAGGATATGCAGGAGGAAATATATCACCAGCGTCGCATCGAACTTTGGGGCGAAGGTATGTCCTGGTTTGATATTATGCGTCTGAACAAGGGTGTAGACCGTCGTGGTGCAGGTTATCCGAATGCGTCTTCTATCTTTAATATTCAGCCGGGAGATCCTATCTTATTGTGGCGTCTACCTGAAAAGGAAATTCAGGCAAACAAAGCATTGAGTAATAACGATAACAATAAGGCTACTCCGATACCAAGTCCTGTACCTGACTTCGGCGAATAGAATTTAAGAATGTCTAACAACTTCAAGTTATAATAACAAAAGGTGTGTATGCCAGATTCGACATACACACCTTTTGTATGTTAACAGGATTGGAATATCCTCATATAAGATCACTTTGCAAACCGGACATCCGTCCCTTTATCGTCTTTTGCCTTAATTGCCAGTGCACGGCCTTGTACCTTCACTTTGCCGGTTATAAACTCGGGAATATTGAACGACTTCATAAAGCCTTGATAAAAATCCGTTTCTTTCTGGGGCAATAAGAAAGGCTTTCCAATCTTACCGTCTTCACCGACATAAGCGATATACGGGCGCGTGTATAAACCGTCTATCCTCCGGCTACTGAAAACAAACCAACGGCTATTGCTGCTCCAGGAATGATAGCTATCCACATCATCGCTGTTCACTTCCGTCAACGGACGGCTTATGCCTGTAGAAAGATCCGCCAGATACAAATCGGCATCCTTATGCCAGATGGAGAAATTGCCATAACCGGACAATGTATATAACAGGTAACGTCCATCGGGAGAAACACGCGGGAAAGAGGCGCTCATTCCGCCGCTTTTCGCATTATAGAGCGTATCGACCTGCGATCCGAAAGCACGTGTTTCAGGATCAAAGGAGACAGAGCAAAGATTATATTTGATTTCCGAATATTCCTGCGGAATCGGGCGAGCCTCCGCCGTACAAAAATAAAGGGTCTTCCCGTCAGGAGAGAAGGTTGGGAACGTCTCATATGCATCTTTCGAGAATATCTTGGATGTGGTCACAATCTCGTGTTTCTGCACATCATAGACAACGACATCGGAAGCCTCGTCATACACCTCCACCCTGTTCTTGTCGTTCAGATGAAACGCTTGCTTGGTTGCGTTCACCGAAAAGGCTACATATTTGCCGGAAGGATGCCAGGAAGGATAAACCAAAGATGACATCGTCTCCTTCGTCTTTGTATTCAACTTTTCGATCTTTCCGCCATCGACCAGGATTGTCCCGGGAAAAGTCTCACGCATATGAAACAGCATCTTATCCGGATTCTGCATACAAAACGAATGGCAGTTCACACAATTGTTTCCGCTCATCTTATTCTCGATAATGGCGCTTTGCGTATAGTTTTCCAGATTCCGCTGATAGATTCCCATCTTGTTCCACAACTCATATCCCGGATCGATCAAACGGTAAGCCAGGTAAGAGTCGACCTTTTCCCGTGCGACCTGAATCGAGAAAGGTGCATACGCCACCCACTCGTTTCCTTGCTTCGCCTGAACAGTTACACGGATCGAATTGCCGGCTGCCGATTCCAGCAGTTTCTTCCATTTGGAAGCCGGAATCACAAAGCTGCCCTTCTTTCCTTTCACTTCGAACTGCTGTCCTTCAAAAGAAAAGACGGCACGGGCATCCGTATCCATGTCTTTCAAAGCGAAGTTCAGAGGAGCGATATTAGGCGGAATAACCACACCGGCATAATCAGGGAAAATAGCAGGCGCCTCATCCAACGTCCGCCCCACTTTCACCGAGTCGGAACAAGACAACAACGCAGCTAACATCAACACATATAGATTCTTTCTTTCCATCTTCTTACACATCATTTAAACATAAAATAAAACCAGTAAGTATTGCCATACGAGCGGTTCAGCAGACCAGCAAGGGCTGCACTGTTATTCCGGTTGGCAAGCACCTGTTTTTTATACTCGGCAAAACGGTTGACAACCGTTTCCGATATATTGAAACGCTTCCAATAATCCGGTTCCTTTTCTGACATAACGATCACAGCTTCCTGGAAATGCAAAGGCAGAACAGGCAGAAATTCCGTTCCATAATATTTTTCCACCACCGCTTTAAGCCCTTCCAGGTCTTTAGCCAGCAAGTACATGGCACCCAAATACTGCATAGCAGCAGAATTGGCCGGCCCTTTTTTCAAGAATCGCTCCAAGTCTCCGTTCAACCCGTCTATCATGGCCAGCGTATTCTGTTCTGGCAACATCCGCCTGCGAAGCCCCAACACCGGATCATTCTCTACAGCCTCGTCGTTATACAGATATTTACGCTGCGCACCGGCCCAATCCCGGTAAGCGAACGTCTTTTCCAAAATCGATATGTATTTCTCCGCAACCGGATAAGCGCCGTAGATCAAGTTTGTCTGTACCAGCCTTTTCAGCATACGGGGATTTCCGTCATCCATAGCGCTGACATATCCTTCAAAAGCCATCTCCTGGGCGGAAGCGGTCGCTCCCATCGTAAAGTAGATATCACTCAACATACAGGATATGTTTTCCGACTTATTCCACTGGACCAATAACCCTTGCGGCCCTCGCTGGTCGAAGTTGAACATCTTGTCCGACAGCTCTCCCCTATTTGCCAATGCCATGTTCAAATGGCACATATACAAGAAATTGGTCAGCTTGCCTTTACATTCTTCTATCGTCTTATCCCATTGTTCCGTACGGGCAAAGTAGTCCAGTTTTTTCAGTCTTAATGTCTTTGCGTCACTGAATTTGGGAACTCCCCACCACAGAATACCGCCAATCACGGCCAGTTGTCCCACGCAACAGATTCCGGCAATCAGCTTCTTTGCCGGCAGCCCCTTTTTATTCCGAAGAAAGAAAGCGACAAGTACCACCAAAGGCATGCAAATCCAGGAATAATAAATAACACTTTTAGGATGAAGCGTATTATGATAATACAAATCCGGTCCGAAAACCCACCGGTATTCGCCCATCAAAGAGAAATAGACCACGCCAAGCCCCAGCAACAAAACTTCAGCCATCCCGATTAAAGAGATGTACCATTTAGGCGTTTTACGAAGCAATTCGTACAGGCAAACCATCCCGGCAAACAACAGTGCAACGGAACCTGCCAGCCAAAACAGCACCGGAACCAAAACGCACCCGGCAACCAGACGAAAGAGATCCCTCCGTATCCGCATATACCCATAAAGCGCCGCTGTCATCATCAAGTAGCAGACAGTCCCCTGCACCCGGTAATTAAAATCAAAATGCATGAAAAGCAAAGCCAATACGGGCAATACATATAATAGGAAGAACGCCGAAGAAGGTGCAATCCGCTTGACAATACCAGCCGTACAAATACCGACACCAGTCAACAAAGCCGCAACAATCGCCGGCCCGGCATAAGGCAGGATGAAAAACTGCACCAAAAACTCTGCCACCAGCATGGACAAACCGCCTGGCAAAACAAGTTTCTCCATCGCATACATTTTCGAGAACAAGAACAACTGACTCTGTTCTATATAATAGAAGTGATACTCGAAACTCGTTTGCAGGAAAGCGAACAAAGCTCCAAAAACAACCAACCAAAAAGCAACAAGTTTATATTTCATCAGACAAAACCTTAAGCGTGTTTAACCAATCGAAAATGTTTATCCACCGAAGCCGGCAACTCATGCGGATAGTGCGTCACATAGATCAACGTCTTACCCGGACGCGCACAAAACTGCTCGATAATAGCAGCCGCTTTCTTCTTATTGCTTACATCCAGTCCGTGCAACGGTTCATCCAGGATAATCAAGTCGGGATCTTTCACAAAAGCACGGGCCAGAAGCGCCAGACGCTGTTCGCCGGAAGACAGCGTGAGGAAAGAACGGTCTTTCAGCTCTTCGATACCGAATACGCGCATCCAGTCCAGCGCAACCTTCTGTTGCTGCTCCGTACATTTCCGGTACAGCCCGATTGAATCGAAGAAGCCGGAACCGACAATATTCAGAGTGGGCACATTCTCCATATAGAAAAGATGCATCTCCGGCGAAACATAGCCGATACGTTTCTTTATATCCCAGATGCTTTCTCCCGAACCCCGTTTCCGGTCAAACAAGTATAGCGTATTGGCATACGATTGTGGATTATCGGCATAAATCAGACTAAGCAACGTTGACTTGCCCGCCCCGTTCGGACCGAACAAAGCCCATTTCTCACCGTTCTTCACCTCCCAATCCAGCTCTTTCAGGATCGTCCGGCTACCATATTTAATAGACACATGCTCCATCCGGAAAGTAACGGTATGCGTGGAAGGCTCCTTCTGCTGCTCCACCGGAAGCGAAAGCGGTGCCATCCGGACCGGATCCGTTTTTCCTTCGGAAGGAAACAGGTCCGCAATTAGGTCCGTTTGCCGTAGAAACTCTTCACGACTGCAAACCGGCAGGCATCTACGTTGTTTGACCGGCAAAACATGGGTGATCATTTCCGGTATATCATCCGGATTAGAAAGTAGCAAGATGACCTGTACGCCCTCCAACTTCGTCATTTGCTGAAGCATTTCCACCAAAACTCCGCGCGAAGGCGCATCGAGTCCGATAAACGGGTTATCCAGAATCAACACATGCGGCCGTTTCAACAAGGTTCGCACGATCAGGAACTTCCGCAGTTCCCCACTGGAAAGGAAGAGCAGCTTCTTCGGTAAAAACTCTTCTATCCCGAACAAAGATAACACTTTATGGAAATCTTCCGTTCCGGCGTGTTCGCTTAATATCTCTTCTATCGTGGGAATATCATCCGTTTCCGTCGAATGCCAACGCTGCTGGTAGTAAGAATTACGGCAATCGGCCAGGGAGTAAATATCTTTGAAAGCAATGCTCTTCACCAAATCGCTTACATTCCCTTCATATCCGAAGGTCACTTCTCCTTCTTTTAATGCGAATTTACGCTGCATGACATCGGCTATCAGCGTCTTGCCTGCACCGTTCGGGCCAATGACAGCCCATTGTTCTCCCTCTTCTATCGTCCAGTTAAGAGGTTCTTCGAAACGCAGTTCCGGCAAGCGGGTGACTACATTCCGGATGTTTACCATTATATTCCTATTTTCCATCGCCTTTCTATTACACGTAGCAAAGGTAACAGAAAAGGGGGAACTCTCACAAGCTCCCCCTTCCTATTTTGTACAGGTTTATATGTTTATGTATTCCTTCGCAAATTAGTTACTCAAAATAGACCTGCACCTTATCCCAACGTTCGTTTCAAAAATACACTTAAACTATTTACGCTACAAATATAATAATTAATTTTACTTATTATCATTTCACGCGTTATTTTTGTTGCAAAACATAATTTATGCAACAAAAATAGTAACAGATTAAAAGACACGTGTACCTTTTCCCAAATGAATCTCCGAAGCCTGCGTGATAATTACCTCTTTGACTCCGGCGTCGATCGCCTGAAACGAATTCTCCAGCTTGGGAATCATGCCGCCCTGAATAACGCCTTCTTCCACAAACTGCTTGAAAGCCGTACGGTCTATTTCCGGAATCACGCTTTCGTCATCATTCTCATCTCTCAGCACTCCTTTCTTTTCAAAGCAGAACATCAGGGTTACATCAAAATGTTTCGCCAGAGCTTTTGCCGCTTCACCGGCGATCGTATCGGCATTCGTATTCAACATATGCCCTTGTTTATCATGCGTGAGAGGTGCCAGGACAGGTACAATCCCCTGATGAATAAGGGATGCCAGCAAATCGGCATTCACCTCTTTGACATCTCCGACAAAACCATAATCGACCTCTCCCACCGGACGTTTGTCCGAACGCATCAGGTTCATATCCGCACCAGTCAGTCCGAGCGCATTCACGCCTAAAGCTTGCAGGCCGGCCACGATATTCTTGTTAACAAGCCCTCCGTAAACCATCGTGACCACTTTCAGCGTTTCCGCATCCGTAATCCGGCGTCCACCTACCATCTTGCTCTCGATACCCAACTGCGCAGCCAGCTTGGTGGCAGAGCGTCCGCCTCCGTGTACCAGCACTTTATAGCCTTCCACCTGTGAAAAGTCGTTTAGCAATTTGCGAAGCGTATCTTCTTCTTCGACAATCTTACCTCCCACCTTAATCAGCGTAAGTTTCTCCATACTTCTAAATTCTTTTAAAATTTTTGCGCCAAAGGTACTAAAAAATAAAAGATTTATATACTTTTGCACCATCCAACGCGGTAGTAGCTCAGTTGGTAGAGCATCAGCTTCCCAAGCTGAGGGTCACGAGTTCGAGCCTCGCCTACCGCTCCAACTGATAATCAAGGTGTTACGATAAAAAGTAACACCTTTTTTATTCCAAATAACCGTTTTTACTTGGAAAAAACATACATTTGTAGCGTAAAACGACTTAAAAACTAAGTCAAATAATAAGTCAAATTTTTAGTCACATGAAAGCTACGATCATATTGGATAAGAGAAGAGAGCGGAAAGACAGTAAATATCCGATCGCATTACGAATCTTCAATAAGTCTTACTTGTTTTTAGGGACAGGGTACTACGGAACTGATTCTACATTCAAGGACGGGGCATTCACGAAAAAAGAATCCAACTTCAAACTGAAGAATATCGCTCTATCAGATATCCTTAACCAGGTTGAAAAACTATTCATATCTATTAATGGTCCAATAACAGATAAAAGATTACGGGATTTGATAAACAAAGAAATCTTGAATAAAGAGCATAGAGAAATACCGGAGACAGTAGAAAGATATTTTGTCGACTACCTCGACGAGTTTATATCGAGAAAGCAGAAAGAAGGGACCAAGACCGTATATACCACTACAAGGAACAAGATTTATAAATATGACCCAAAAGCCACATTCGACACTATTGATAAAAAATGGCTTGAAAGTTTTGAAATGTGGATGGCTAAATCCGGCATGAAAATAAACGCTTATGCTATCCACCTTAGAAATATCAGGTCGGTATTCAATTATGCCATAGATAATGAATACACAACACTATATCCTTTTCGTAAATTCAAAATAAAGAAAGAGGAAACACGAAAGAGGTCTCTTAGCGTAGAACAACTCCGGGTATTGAAGGACTATCCCTGCGAGGAATATCAAGTAAGATACAGAGATATGTTCATGCTCATGTTCTACCTGATAGGCGTTAATGCTGCTGATCTTTTTCTCGCCAAGCCAGAAGCGATAGATAATGGGAGATTTGAATATAAGAGAGCAAAGACTGGCAAACTATATTCCATCAAGGTAGAGCCGGAAGCTATGGAGATAATCGACCGGTATAAGGGGGGCAACTATCTTCTAAATATAATGGACGAATACAAGGATTACAAAAATTTCTTGCATAGGATGGGCATAGCATTGAAAGATATAGGCAAAGTAGAAAGAGTAGGCCGAGGCGGGAAAAAGGCAAGAGAGCCTCTTTTCAAAGATTTATCATCGTATTGGTCGCGTCATACATGGGCCACGATAGCCGCGTCAATTGATATCCCAAAAGAAACGATCAGTGAAGCGCTTGGCCATAGCATAGGATCAGAAGTGACATCTATATATATCAAATTCGATCATAAGAAAGTAGACGAAGCGAACAGGAAAGTAATAGACCATGTTTTTAAACATGATTCAAATTGTTAATCACTCTGATAAACTACCCCTAAATCTTAGGTTTAGGGGTTTTCAAATGCAACCACCTATAAAGTCCATATTACAGCTCCTCTAACCACTTTTTACCGGACTTTGTTTTTAACCAAATCAAAAAAACAGCCCCTACAATAGCCAATACTGTAAAAGTCAATCCTAACTGAGTCATAACATGCTATTTTAAAATTTCATTTCCTATCCTTGCAAATATATACGTTGCAACCGTACCTATCACCACAATATAAAGATTTGTTTCTTGATATGAATCCATAAACAAAGGACTTATACCGCCGACAACCAAACCTCCCAAAATAAGCTTGGCGGAATCGTAAAGAAACAGGCAAGCTTCTCACGCCTAACCTTATCTTTCTCCCTTCCTTCACGTTTCTCATCCTGCAACTTCTCCCAATTTCCCATATATCAAAGACTCCCCAGCCATTTCTTTCCGGACTTAGTGAAAGTCCAAGCTAAAAAACCGCCTCCAACTAATGCCGCCAATATCAATAATAAAAGAAAATCGTTCATATAAAACCTCCTATTCTATTTTAAAATTCTATATCCAGATATTGCAAATATAAAGCTTACTATAAAACCTATAACTACAATCATCCAATTTACATGAGCGTCGCTCCCTGTTATCATTGGAGATAATGCAGCAAAAGAGACAGCCGTGAGAAAAAGCTTCGATAAATCCAAGAAATACTTACTTATGATCTCACGAACGCTTTTCTTTCTATCTCGCTCATCTATCTTTCTCTCTTGTTTTCTCTCCCAGTTCCCCATGTCGAACGATCTTATCACATTATACTGAACTGCCGTATGCACAAGATAACCCGAGCCATGGCAGTTATTGTTTCTTTCCTCACGTCCTTCGGGTCATGTTCCTTATTATACGACACCAGATTCAAGTATTCGTTACCCTCGCTTGACTTCTTTACGTATTTAACCACGACAGATACATCGGAATCATTTTCTATCTGCAATATGTATATTTCCCCATATTGCACTGATTCAATATTGTGAACCTCTCTATATGCTATAATATCCCCCGATTTTAATAGTGGATACATGGAATCCCCTATAACCTTAACAGCGCCATCACATTTAGGCATATTTGGAATAGAAATCCTGCCTAAATAAGCCTTATTTCTATCTCCTTCCTCAGAGAACAACCTGCTTAACCCCGCTGATACGTCTATATCATAAAGGTTAAATTCCGACATGGGATATATTTTATCTGGGGATTTAGAGTGAGACAAAGATATAATATTATCGGATGCGGCTTGAGCAGATGGCTGCTTTAACATAGGACCTTCTCCGGTAAGAAGCCATTCGGGAGAAACATCAGGGTATTGGAGATAAAATTCTCCAAGCCTGTCGCTTGAAATGCTATTTGACTTTAACAATGCACCTTTAGACCAGCATAACGAAGACTCTGCCTTTGTTATGCTAACCCCCTTATATTTAAGGCATTCTAAAATTCTATCTTTCACATTCATGGCGTCAACAATTAATATTAGTTAATTTGGAGAAAATATTACCCAATACTCTTGTTTTGGAGAATATTTTACCCGATATTTGCACCGTAATCAATGACAAAAACGTTTTCATAATGAAAAAGAAAATGTCAGTTTGCAAATATAATAATTAAAATAAGGATATGGTAACGAAGCCAAGAATTTTGTACGAAAAGGGAGTGATTAAAAAAATTGCCACTCAAGTGGGAGTTACTGAGGCAACAGTTAGGTTGGCTCTGAGATTCGCAACAGAAGGAGAACAGCCGGATTTAATCAGAAAAGTAGCATTGTCAGAATACGGATGTATGTTGCAAAGAAAGCCTGTTAATATTCCAGTAAAAAATATATGATATGGCAAGAGGAAAAACAATAGGGAAAATAGAGCCGGTCCACAAGATATGGCTCTCAACCCAAGAAGCGGCAGCATACCTTGGCGTATCAACACGATTCCTCCGTGATCAATTAGATGTAATACCAGGAGTAGAGGTGTATAACATAGGTGGTAATAAGAAATTTTACCGACTTGAAAACCTCGATAGGCTAATAAGCCAGGGCAAGGTAAAATAACAAAATAAAGGGTATAGGCTGAAAGCGTTCGGCTGGTGAAGGAAAGCGTTCCTGACCGGGTTCGAATCCCGGATACTCACAAAAAGAGATCTTTTACTTATTTCCACCTTAGCACCCGTCGAAAGAGGGTTGAAGCGAAAGGATACCAATCTACTTTATTAATGAAGGTAATAAAGTCGGCGGCATTGGATATTACGTCGTGGTTGTGATGTCCGGTTGACTTGTCCCGGATCGGTGTTAAACAATCTATCGAATGCTGCTTTAATAATATAGCCCGGAATATAGCGTGATGCTGCTGATCGGATCAGCTTCCGGGTACTGCAATTAGAATTGTAATGTTTGTAATTATTCATCCTTACCGTCCGGGAGGATATGTAAGGGAACGGAGGGCTACAGGTAGTAAAGCATATATGTATGGCCGTTCATACATGCCTTATGTTGTTCAATACAACGTCCTCCACAATGTATTTAGAGTTTAATATTGGTTTTAGTATAACGTCATTCGTCCGTGAGGATATAATGATGTTTCAATGTTTAATCACGAATTATATATATGATACATCAACCGGAGCCCTCTGCGAAGATCGCCCCGGTCTTACTCTGAAATTTAAAAATCAACGATATATGGAAATAGAAAACAAAATCATCCTATCAATGTCCCTATTAATGGCAATTGGTAGTGGAATCGGGATGTTCTACAACCCCTTTCTGGGTCTCTTTTTTGCGTGCGGTATAATCTTATCGTACTTAACATATAAAGAAATAAGACATGAAAGACATCTATCTAAAAGACCCCGACGGAGAGTATGACTTCGACGGATTAGAAGAAATGGAAGATCCCGAAGATGCTTATCAGAGGGATTGGGAGGCTTCAACATTATATTGGTAAAAATAATCATGGGCAAAAATATGGAAATATCAGATTACAAATATAATCTCATGGTGTCGGCGAATGCGATCAAGGGCTTACAAAATGTTATAGGCAATCTCCAACTCGCAAAACAAACCAGAGAAGGACCTCCAGGGAATAATCCCAATTATAACAAGAATGTAGCTTGGGAAATTGAGCAAAAGGCGGAATTGGAATACGAGAACAGCATAAACAGGCTTAGATGCTGTGAAATAATTCCATTGAACTGGGTCCCTCCTTTCGAGAAGCTAAAGAAAATGGTAAACAAATAACTCTAAAAAGAACATGAAGCAATACTTAGAAGCTATTAGTGCAATGTTAACATTCAAGTCTTACACAACATTGCCAAGATGGATTGAAATATCTTTTGGGATATGTATATGGGCGTATTTATTTGCGATAATAGCAATAATACTAATTAAATGAAACAGATCATCCTTATCATCCTAATGATAATATGTTGTATAACCATTGCTGGTATTGTTTTGTACTGGCTATATCTTATACACTGGACACTATCCGTCATAGTTGGAGCTATTGTAGGAGCTGCCATCTTAAGCGAATATATTGATTAACAAGAAAAACATCCGAGGTGTACCCCTCGCCTCATATCGGCAACCGCAAATCTTGAAAGTGGTAGACCTTGACATTTGCAATGGTCCGGTAGGCAGGAGCACGGTAGGATAAGTATTTAATATTAATGTTTAACTAAATCCGTCATTAAAGGGTGACGTCTGGTGCAAGACCAGTGATTGTTATTATTATTTCGGCTAACAGCCCGGAATGCTTTGACCGGCTATCCGGGCACAATTACCGCTGGGAAGCAGGCAAATACTCATACAGTATTTTTATTAAGTAAAACATGACAGCCGGGAAAGACCGGCAACCGGGCGTATGGCTCAATGGTAGAGCGTTCCTAAACGGGAAAGAAAGGGGTTCGATTCCCTAACGTCCACGAATTAAATATTTACAATATGGAAAGATCAGAGTCTATAAAAGAGATCGCCGGCGCTCTCTGTCTATTTCAACAAAAAGTCGGAAAAATAAAGAAAGAAAGCAACAATCCATTCTTTAAAAGTAAATACGCATCATTGGCAAATATATTAGATGTTGTGCAAGGTCCTCTTTCAGAATGCGGATTATCGTTAATACAGATGCCAACAGGAGAAAACGAGCTTGAAACTATCCTTATGCACATCTCTGGTGAATGGATGGCTTCAACTTATACCATGAGACCTGTAAAGAATGATCCACAGGGAATTGGTTCATGTATTACTTATCAAAGGAGATATGCTATCGGAGCAATATTGAATCTTAATATTGATGACGACGATGACGGTAACGGTAACAATGCTTCTAATGTACAATCAAAAACAAATCTCGATTCGAGAAAATTATTCAATCCGAATACATTGAATAATGAAGCAAATATGAAAATTCTCTATGAGCATCTTGATAAGAAAGAGAAAGAGGCAAAAGAGAATAAAGCAAATTTCTCGGTCGCTCGCTACATGGAATCTATCTACAAGATAGGGAAAGTTGAGCTCCAGACAGTTATCGATATGTATTTACAATATAAAAATGCAGTAAATGGACAATCAATTAAAGAAGATCGGAATATGGCCAATTAACAGAGCAGGCCAGCAGGAATTAGCCAACTCGCTAATATATCCTGTTATTGAGGGAGAAGTAAACCCCATAGAACATATAGCAAAAATGAAGGGCTTATACGAAGCCCTGAAAAAGGCTATAGATGATGATCGAATTAAAGACGCGGTCATTACAGAGACTGAAAAATACGGTAAAAAAGCATCTTGGAACGGATGCGAGGTCTCCCTTAAAGAAGTTGGAGTTTCGTATGATTTCAATAGCTGCAATGATCCCGAATACATCCGGTTAATCAAAGCAAAAGCAGACATAGACTCTCAAATAAAACAAAGAGAGTCTTATCTTAAAACAGTACCGGACGGAACAACCATACTGGATGAAGAAACTGGAGAAGTCTATAGTATTCACCCAGCTCTTAGGATGGCGAAACAAGGATACACAATAACATTTTCAAAATAATAATCATGGCAAATACAATTACCGGTAAGATAGCATATATCGGACCAATTCAGCAAATACCATCTAAGAATGGTGGTAACCCATTTGTAAAACGTGAGATAGTAATTGATTCTACACGTTTTGACCCATACACGGGAGAACGGGATAAATTCGAAAACTTCCCTTTGTTCGAATTTAGCGGTGACAAATGTGCTGATCTTGATAATTTTCAAGTAAACGATGTTGTAACCGTATCATTTGACATACAAGGAAGAAAATGGGTTGATGCAGAAGGTAAGACCAAATATATAAACTCTGTACGAGGGTACAAAATAGAAGCAAGACAGCAGCGGATACCGCAGCCGGCACCGCAACAGCAAGTTGTTTATCAGCATCAGCAGCCGGCGTATAATCCTCCAATGCCTCCTGACTTTCCCCCTCCTCCTCAAGACGAACCTCCTTTTTGATCAATAATTTATGCTGATCAATCCTACAAATGAGTTCGACAGAGCACGTGCAGACATCTATTACAAAAAATTGATGTCTGGCACTGATCTGTTCGAAATAACAAAGAGAGTCAAACGGAGGACACCATCGCAGAACAACCTTTTCCACATGTGGGTACAAGTTGTCGCTGATCATCTCGGCTACACCTCCATTGAAGATTGCAAGAGAGACATCAAAAGAATTTTATTAGGCACAAGGGAAGAAGCTAACCGGATAACCGGGGAGATTCAGCAGGTAGATTATCAGACGTCAGCGATGACCACCGCAGAACTATCCTCATTGATGGACAAAATGAAGATATGGGCGCAAACAGATTTAGGCTGTTATCTCCCCTACTTTGGCGATCCCGGATACGAAGAAATGACAGGTAAATATCATGGATGATAAATTTGAGATTTTATACGTCGTTCAAGCCCCTACCAGGCTTAGTGATGATAAGACAGAAAAGGCTATTCAGCTCCTAAGGAATGGAGATTTGGATAGCCTTTTAAAATGTAAGGAATTAATTATTGAACTTATAAACGAAAGAATATGATTAAAGGATACAAAGGGTTCGACAAAGAGCTAAAATGTAGAAATTTTCAATATAAAACAAATGATGTATTTGAAGAAGAAGGAGAAATAAAAGCCTGCAGTAAAGGTTTTCATTTCTGTGAAAATCCGCTTGATGTTTTCAATTACTATCCTCCTTCTGATAGCAGATACTGTGAAGTGGATGGAGATGGGAAGATAGATAAAGATAATAATGATAGCAAAGTTGCATGTTCTAAACTACATATTCATACAGAAATTGGTTTAAAGGGAATAATATCAGCAGGCGTAAAATTTATTCTTGATAAAGTAGATTGGAACAATTGCAAGGAGACCAACACCGGCTATCTGTCAGCAGCAACCAACACCGGCGATCGGTCAGCAGCAATCGTAGAAGGCAAAGACAGTATAGCTATCATAACAGGATATGACAGCAAAGCAAAAGGAGAAATAGGATGTTGGATTGTATTGACAGAAAGAGGTGAATGGAATGGACAAACTTATCCTATACTTGACGTTAAAGCATTTAAGGTGGATGATGATATTATAAAGTCTAACACATTTTATAAACTCGTCAATGGTAAACCTATAGAAGTAGAATAATATGAAATACGAGCTACCCGACTACTTGATCAAATCCTTCCTCCGTCATGTGTCAACGATAATCGATCATGTGGACGATAAAGGCAAGAGCCGGGTAGCTAATGCCGTCCGGCTTGCAAGGAAAGATTTGAAGAAAATTGAATGTTTAATTAAAAAATAAATCATTATGCAAAATTGGTTTGAATGCAAAGTCTCCTTTGAAAAAGTAATGGAGAATGGAATACAGAAACGGACTACAGAATCCTATTTAGTAGATGCGTTAAGTTTCACTGAAGCAGAAGCCCGAATAATAGAAGAGATGAGACCATTTATATCCGGTGAATTTACAGTTTCCGCAGTAGGGAGGAAAAAGCTATCGGAAATATTCTTCAATGAAAACGGTGACCGTTTCTATAAAATCAAAGTCTACTTCATCACGCTCGACGAAAAAAGCGGAGCTGAAAAGAAAACCGCTGTACAAATGCTGGCTCAAGCCTCCAACCTGAAAGAAGCCATTGCCGTATTGGAAGACGGGATGAAGGGCGCATTGGCCGACTATACCATTGCTTCTGTTACAGAAACGCAAATAATGGATATATTCCCTTTTAAGGCTAACAAAGAAAGCGAGACCAAAGATGAATGAATATCCTTACATCCCTGACTGGTGGATATCGAAATAAACATGCAGCATTATTAAACGGCAAGTAATGGACTTTGGATGGGAGCCGGATTATGAGCCGGATAATTTTGATAATTATAATTACGATGATTAAAAGAGATAGAGTAATAGGAATAGACCCCGATTGTGACAGATCGGGGATAACTGAACTCCATGTAAAATCAAGGTGTCTGAATGTTACAACACTTTCTTTTCCCTTGCTTATGGATTATTTAAGATTCCTGAAATCAGAGTTTGTCGATAAAATGGGAGAATCTGTTGTAGTTGTTATTGAAGCTGGATGGAAGAATGAAAGCAATTGGCACGCTACACGCTCTTCACCGGCAGCAGCCGCTAAAATAGGCCAGAATACCGGCAGAAACCATGAGGTAGCAAGGAAAATTGCAGAGATGGCAAGACATATCGGATTAGAAGTAGACGAAATCAAGCCGCTTCGAAAATGCTGGAAAGGGAAAGACGGGAAGATCACCCAGGAAGAACTCTCAAAGATAGTAGGCGGATTGGATAAACGACTAAATCAAGATGCGCGTGACAGCTGTTTAATTGCATGGGTTTATGCAGGATTACCAATTAAATTATGATATGGCAAAGAAAGTAATTGTTCAAGCAAGGTGTAACGATTGCATACATTCTACACCTTTCTGCGATTTGGTTATCACCTGTTCGCAGAAAAAAATCAATTTAGTAGGGAACTCTATTAGGCTATGTAATCTATTTAAAAAGAAGTAACAATATAAATATGAAAGCATATCAATTTGAAGAAATTGTTTTTTGGCTATCATTCATTGCCTATTTAGTTAGCCGTGTAGCTAATTGCGATAAGTGGGTGCAAAACATACTGCTTTTCAGCTCTTCTCTAAATTTAGTTTATGCAATTTATTTCGCCTACAAAAATAGAAAAAGATGAAAAGGATGAAAACATTTAGGATTCCCGAACAAGAAGGAGGAATACCTTCAGAGCCTAAACGAAAAACAAAACCTGTCAGAGTGGACCGGAATACCATTATCATGGTCCCAGAGGGTGCAGACGTTGAAGCTCACAAGAAGAAGTACCAAGAACATGAAGTGTCAGTACCGGGGTGGATTCCCTGGTGGTAAAATCAAATAGAATATGCATACTCCTACTATATCAATAAAAAATATTGACATAAGTGATTTCCAATATAAGATATTGGAGAGACACATGTATCAATGCGAAAGATGCCTCTCTACCATCATGGATGGGATGCCAATAAGGCCCTATCTAAAAAGAGACAATATGAACAAAGGAGATCCTAATAATTATTTTTGCTCATGCCCTGATTGTGTGGATATATTGAAATGGATTTATAAAAACAATAAAGATGGGTAACAATAATAAAACGGGATTCTCTTTTTACAATGCCGACACCGACAGATTTCAAGATATCAGAATAAAGAGGTTGAAAAAGGATTTAGGATGTAATGGATTTGCCGTATATGAATACATATTAAACGAAATCTACCGAGTAAAAGGTTGTTTCCTTGTGTGGGACGAATGTACTGCCTTTGACGTGGCCGATTACTGGGGATTGAAAGAAAATGTGGTGAATGAGATAATAACCTATTGCTGTGCTGTGGGTCTTTTTGATAAAGAACTGCTCTCTTGTGAGAGGATTATTACGTCACCCTCTATTCAATCAAGATATATAGACATGTGTATACGAGCAAAAAGAAAAGACATCAAAATTCCGGAAGAATATCTAATTGTTCCGGAAGAATACCTCAAAATTATGGAAGAATACTTAGAAATTCCGGTAAAGTCTCGTAGAGTAGAGAAGAGTAGAGTAGAGAAGAATATAGAATCTAAAGATTCTCTTGACGAATTTGCCTTTGAAACAGTATGGGCGATGTATGAAAAGAAGGGAACGTCAAAGGTGGCCCGTAGCAGATGGGATAAATTGCCAAAGAAAAAAAAACAACTGGCATTAAAACATATTCCCTTGTATGTCCAGGCTACCCCAGAAAAGAAATACCGAAAAAACCTTGAAACATACATCAATCAGGAGGCTTGGAACGACGAAATATTCACCTCTGTTCAAGATCAAAACAATGATCTGGGTGAAGGCGTATGGATAGAAAACGGAAAGAAATACTATGGGGACAAGAATAATCCAAGAGAAATTCCGCTATCAGCGCCTAAGCGTCCTGGCAAACAATATGCCTATGATCGAGAAAAAAACAGCTGGACAGTATTATGACTTGGGATGAATTGAATATCAAAATACCCTATGGCAGAACGTCAGGTAAGATAAAAACATTTTGCCCTGCTTGCCATAGCAAAAGAAGTGACAAGGCAGACAAGTCATTGTCTGTTGATCTTGACCAAGGATTGTACAAATGTCATTATTGCGGTTTCTCTGGTTGCACAAAAGAATTTCCGAAGAAAATCAAGAAAGAATATGTGCGACCTACTTGGAAAAATGAGACCAAATTATCGGAAAAGGCAGTAAAGTACTTTGAAGGAAGAAGGATTCCGCAGGATATTTTGAGAATCATGAAAATATCTGAAGGAATGGAGTTTATGCCACAGGATAATTGCAAAATGAATACGATCCAATTCAATTATTTCTTGAATGGTCAGCTTGTCAATGTGAAATACAGGACTGGCAATAAGCATTTTAAACTTATCCCAAATGCAGAACTTATTCCCTACAACCTTGATGCCATCAAAAATTCGACTGAGTGTATTATTACGGAAGGTGAATTTGATTGTTTATCGTTCATTTCTTGTGGCTTTACGCATACTATCAGTGTCCCAAACGGAGCGAGCGCAAACACTTCTTATCTCGACGACTATTGGGATGAGTATTTCGAGAACAAGGAGACCGTTTACATCGCTTCAGATACAGATGCAAAGGGAATAATACTAAGAGATGAGCTTGTGAGGCGTTTTGGGGCTGAAAGATGCAAGATCATAACTTACGGAGAAGATTGTAAGGATGCGAATGAATTACTCGTTAAAAAGGGCGCATACGCCTTAAAACAGGCTGTCGAAAATTCATCCGAGTTGAAGATAGATGGCGTATTCACTGTTTTTGACTTTGAGGATGAGCTTGACAACCTTTACGAGAAAGGTCTTCAAAAAGGTCTGACTATTGGATTTGAGAACTTTGACGCTTTATGTTCTTTTGAGACAAAGAGAATGTGCATAGTGACCGGTATACCGGGAAATGGGAAGTCGGAATTTTTAGACGAGATAGCAGAGAGGCTTAATATCTTATATGGCTGGAAGTTTGCTTATTTTTCTCCTGAAAATTTTCCATTGAAGTATCATGCGTCCAAAATGATTTGCAAAATCACAGGTAAGAAGTTTGACTCTTCCAGTTTGCCACTTAACGAGTACAGGCAAGCGAAGCAATACATGAGCGATAATTTCTTTTTCATTTTCCCGGAAGAAGGATTTTCCGTAGACACTATACTTGATAAAGCAAAGTATCTGATACGCAGAAAAGGGATAAAAGCCCTTGTTATTGACCCTTGGAATCGTTTAGAACATCAGATACCAATTGGGATGAATGAGACTAACTATATAAGTCAAACTCTTGACAAGTTTACAAACTTCGCTCAAAAGTATGACATATTGCTATTTTTAGTCGCTCATCCCAGGAAAATGAATAAGGACTCCAGTGGACAATTCGAAGTTCCGACCCTTTACGACATAAACGGTTCTGCCAATTTTTACAATAAGACCGACTACGGCATTACGGTTCAAAGGAATAAAGAAGCCGGTACCGTAGGAGTGTATGTGCAAAAAGTAAAATTCAAGCACTTGGGTGAAACCGGTTCCGCTATGTTTAAATATAACATAAATAACGGACGTTATGTCCCTTGTTATGAGTCTCAAATTCCGGTATGGGATAATTCTAATCATTTGATAAAAAAAATTACAGATCAAAATGAAGAATATGAAAAAGTTACACTCCCATTCGACATGTATAGAGGAGAAGAACCTCCATTTTAATTTACACAATTATGGCAACAGAACAACTTGAGCAGATTCGGCACTTGCAAGAGAGAGTCGAATTTAATGAGCGCATACACTGTCACTATGTGGCAGCAAGGCTTAGAAGAGAAATTTATAAAATAAAAAAAGACAGTCATGATAAAACAATCCCATATCATTGCGGTGAATGCTCCTTAATAGAGGATGAAGATATATCCGGTTCCGGATGGTGTGCTTTCCTCCAGAAGCCGGTTATGTGTGATGATTTAGCCTGTGATGATGGGTTAAAGAAAGGAGGGGACGATGAAAATACTTGATCTGGTCCTCAAAGCTCAGTGGTACGACATGATCGAAAGCGGAGAAAAGAAAGAAGAGTATCGTGAAATAACAGACTATTGGGCTAAAAGACTGTGTTGTTATGGGATTAGCTTAGGCTTCTGTGATTTATGCAAACAGAAAAATTGTAACATGGTAAACAGAGCAGATGGTAACATTGAGCTTCGATACGATGCTGTACGTTTCCGCTACGGCTACACTAAGCGCACCATGCTATTTAAACTCAATAGCATCTCTATTGGCAAAGGCAATCCCGCCTGGGGAGCTCCCAATCATGAAGTCTTTATTTTAAAATCTGGCGAAAGAATAAAATAAGGCTTTCCGCTATTCTAAAAATCAATCAAATATTAAAACAATGGAACAGAACAATCTTTATCAAATCACCGTAAACAGAAGGCAACTTGAATTAATAGCAAGATGCCTGGAGGATATCAGCCGGTTTGCGGCTGGTCAACCGGAGTTGCATCATACAGTAGAAACTCTCCTGGCTAATCATGATGATAGCTGCGAAAAGCGAGACGAGATAGAAGCGCATTTGCTGGCGATCAAGAAAATTATCTATCCTGAACTTTCCGATCACGCATCTTACGGATATGATGGCGGCGGTCAAAGGGACCCCATTCGAAAGAACATGATCGGGAATACATATCAAATATACCGGGAAATTCTTCATTTCCTGGCCGTGAAAGACAGACAGAATAATGTTTATAACAGCGTCACATTGCCATCTGGAAATTTAGGTCCTATAAAAGTCAAAGAAATCCCTCTTTGCACGACAGTACAAGATTGCGAATTGGCAGTGCAAGAAACAGAGAAGAAAGCAATTAAAGCCTTTGATATGTATCTCAGGAATTACCTGCAATTAGAAGTGACAGAAGAGCGTTATTCGACGCTCATGAATGATTTTAAGGACACTATGAGGGCACTATGTTCAATCGGTAAGAGTGAATCATGAACAAAGAAAAATATAGAATAAGGTTCTTCAACGGAACCTATCTCATGAAATATTCTCCTCGTCATTTTAGGGGTGGAAAAGTATCTATTGAAAAAACTGGCGACATAGATGAAGCGATAATTTTCAGAGATTACAACACTGCAGAGAAGATAAAGGCAGAGCTTGAGAGCATTGCTTTTTTACCTAAATGTGAAATTGAAGTTATAAACTAAAAAAATAACGAATCATGCAAGATATTAAATTACAACAAGCAGCAAAGGCTTATCAAGAAAAAGAACATGACATATGGACAGGAAAGGGTTTGGCGTCAGATTTACAAAAAACTTTTGTTGCCGGCGCCGAGTGGCAGAAGCAACAATCCTATACCGAGGACCAGATAAAGCAAGCCATCTTCGACTACTGCGATGAGAACGGCATGGACGATGAAGAAGCCAAGGAATGTGTGGATGACTTTATTAACAACTTCTTGAATAAAAAAATCGAATATGAGCAGAATTAATTTTCAAGGTAAACGGGATGATTTGAAAGATAAATCATCTTTAGAGTTAATCGAGAAGTTCTTTGATTTTCTCAAAGGTAAATGTCCAGATCAAATTGATTGTAATGATTTGCCAAATTTGAATAGTGAACAGGCTTTTTCTGTGATATATTATTTACAGGAACATCTACCTGTATTCCCTGATACAATAGAAAAATGTGATAGATGTGGTGAGTTGTTTGATTTATCCTATTCTGGCACACATTGTGATATATGTGGCAATCTATGCGAAAGTTGCGATGATTGTACTTGTAGTTAAGAGTCTGACGAATAACATAAGAATAACTGAATATTATGGAACTTTATATCGAACCTATCAAAATAAATCGTAATCCGGTTACAGGCAGGTTTCTGAAAGGTTCTATTCCACATAACAAGGGGCGAAAAATGAATGAATATATT